>JAYTRQ010000153.1:0-6711 GCA_043746125.1 Armatimonadota bacterium
GGGCACCCGCCAGAACGTCCTGGCCGCCGCCGCCCACCTCGGCTACGTCGCCCGACACCGCGTCCTGCCCTCCATCCGCAAGCCGTCCGCCCCGCGCCGGGCAAATGCCGCCACCGAGTCGCATCTGGTCGGCGTCCTGCTGGGGCGGCGCTTCGGCGGAAGCCTCTTCACCGATACGTTCTACGGCATCAACGAGGTTTTGGCCGCGCAAGGCTTCCACCCGCTCATGCTCGACACCTACGCCGAGACCTACCAGAAGGCGGCCGAGAAGGAGGCGGAGGGCCTGCGCTACGCCCACGACAACGGGTTCGCCGGCGTCGTCCTCTGGCACGAGGGCGGCCACGCCAACGTGGACCTGATCCGCAGCCTCCGTGAAGAGATGCCACTGGTCGCCATTGACCGCCGCGTGCCGGGCGTCGAGCTGGATTTCGTCGGCACGGACAACTACCGGGGCGCTTATGAGGCCACGCGGCACCTGATCTCGCAGGGCCATGTGCGGATCGCCCATCTAACCCGCCTGGAGACGACCGAGGCTGCCGCCGACCGCCTGGGCGGCTACCAGCAGGCGCTGCGCGATGCGGGCCTGGACTTCCACCCGCGTGACCTCGTCCTCGTCCGCGACGGCGGGCGCCGCCTGGATCGGGAGCAGGTCGCCAGCGTCTTTTCCAGCTCGGACGCCCCCACCGCCGTCTTCCTTCTGGCCGACTTCTGGGCGCCCCCGGTCGTCGCCGAACTTCGTCGCCTGGGCCTGCGCGTGCCCCAGGACGTCGCCCTGGTCGGCTTCGACGACGTCGTGCCGCCCGGCCTCGATGATTTAGGGCTGACGACGATGGCCCAGGACTTCGATGGCATCGGCAAGACGGCCGGCTCGCTGATTCTGCGCCGCATCGCCGACCCGACCGGATGCTGCGCCACCGAAGTCTTCCCCGCCCGCCTGGTCGTCCGCCAGTCCTCGCTGGGCTACGAGAAGCCCGCCCCCACCGCCCTCGCTCCTGTGAAGCGCTCTGGCCTGACGCCTGCGCTGGCAGGGGCTTAGAGACTGTATAAAAACCCCCTCTGCCCTTCGGAGAAGAAGGCAAGGACTTAGGCGGAAGGCCCCTTCTGTGCCCTAACGGCCTCCGTTCGTGTCCCCACGATCCGCACGACGCCGCGCAGTGGCACCGGCCCTCTGGCCCTACAGCCTGAGTATTAGCCGAACGACACGCAAAGACAATCAACGTCTGCGAACGTTGTCCTTTCGACAATTGTGGGGCTTGCCCCTACCCGCCTGACTCCCCACCCTCGTCGCCCGTATTGGCCGGGAACTCCTCGCGCCTCAGCTTCCCGTAACAACAAAACAGAAAGAGGCCGGGGCAGATATCCCAGCCTCTTTCTCGTCATTCCCTAGAAGCGGCTTGGCTTCGTTTGCGCATCAGGTCGCGCCTCCACTTGTGGCTTCATCACCATCTGTAACTGCTTCCCCGCCGCCGCCTTCATATCGCCCTTGCCGACCTTAACCACCTTTAACAAGGCAGCCTTGACTTGCTCGGCGTTGACGATCCACGTCTTGTCTTCTGGATCAAGCGACCGCCAGGCCGGACTTCCCGTTATTGGACGACGGTTGCGTTATCTTGTTCGCGGTCTGGGAAGCCGTAGGAGTGATGAAGTTGCCACTGGTATCAATGAGCGGCCCCGTCAGATTGATGGTGACGGGGGTTATGGTCGGGTTGTAGGTGAAGAGCGCGTTGCCGTTGCTGGAGGAGCCGATGGCCGTGCCGCTATTGAGAGTGTAGATCGCGCTCGGCGAACACGACACGCTCACGCTGGTGTCCGCAGCCACCGTCCTGGCTAAGTACTGGACGCTATGCGTTGAGGCATCCGCCGGCTTGGAGACGCTCCCGCCCAGCCCATCAACGCAGGCAGAGGTGACAGGGCCGTAGTTGACGTTGGTGTGGCAGAAGGCCCTGCAATCCTGGTAGACGATCGCAGCGGTGGGGAGTGGATCGGTTTATGACCGTCTGCCCCTACACGAGCTGCCAGGTAAACTCGGCGATGAGCGGGTTAGGCTGCCCGGCGGCAGTCGTGGTCGAGACGGTGACGGTCCCGGCAGCCGCGTGTCCCTGGGCATCCGGCGTGACGGTGACCCCGGCCACGCCGCTGTAGCCCGGAAGGGTAGCGTTCTGATACACCAGGTTGGTGATGAAGGGGGAAGCGCCGCCGGCGGGGACAGCGGTGACGGTCCCGCCACTACTCGTGGTGACGTAGGTGACAGCACGGGCGGCCAGGGGCGTGAGTAGTAGGGCAATCACGCCGCTAAGAGCGACGAAGGAGCGGACAGGCGAAGGAGCGAAGTGAGCGCATGAGGTTCCCCCAATCAGACAGCGACGAGGTACGAGGGCCGAGACGGCTATGACCGAAGGACACTCCCGTTCAGCATCATGCCTCACTGTAACACGGTTCGCGCAGGGTGTCAAGGGTTATTTTGCAGCACGGCGCGGTCGGACGATGAGGTCGGGGGGAGGGAAAGACGAGAAGACGGAGAAGAGGGCGCGGCAAGCAGCGCCCCTACACGGTGCAGTTCTGAGAGTATTGGGCGCCTCAGTGCATCGGGGCGGAGGCCGCGCCAGGTTTGGGCTTCTTCAACAGCAGCAGGAGCAGAAAGGCGAACGCGAAGACGACGCCGATCCGCAGGAAGGCGTCGTTGTAGACCATCGTCTGGGCCTGGCTTGGAATCGTCTGTTCCAGAGTTCCTAGAGTGGGCGCCTATGCCGGCCCATTCGGGCGATGGCGCTCTCTGTCACTGATCGGCGGCTTTTTTCTACGGTGACACGGTTGACTCCCCTAGCCCACCCACTCAGACCCTGGTTCCCCGGCCTGTCCTTTTCGGGTATAGTGCAGGCAGTCTGCCACCGATATTGAAAGGACTCTTCTCCGTGTTCGAACATGAGCTTTTCACCCGCCACCCGGCCAACCCCATTATCAACCCCAGCGATCTGCCTTATCCCTGCGACTGTGTCTGCAACCCCGCCGCCATGATGGTGAACGGAGAAGTCCTGCTGCTGCTGCGCGTCATGGACCAGGAAGGCAGCTCGCACATCACCGTCGCCCGCTCCCAAAACGGTATCTCCGACTGGCGCTACGAGACGACGCCCCTGCTGCACCCCGGCGACCAAAACCTGCCGTTCGAATCCTACGGCTGCGAGGACCCGCGCCTGGTCTACTTAGAAGACCGGGGCGAGTACGTCATCACCTACACGGGCTACTCGCCCCTGGGCGCGGGCATCTGCATCGCCACGACCAAAGATTTCGTCTCGACGAACCGATTCGGGCTGGTCATCGCGCCGAACAACAAGGACGCCGCCCTGTTCCCCCGCAAGATCAACGGCAAGTACTGGATGCTGCACCGGCCGTCTTTAGGCTCTATTGAACACATCTGGCTGACGGAGAGCAACGACCTGGTCCACTGGGGCAAGCCCTGGGTGATCATTGAGGAGCGTGGCGGTCCGTGGTGGGACGGCGAGAAGGTGGGGGCCGGCCCGCCCCCCATTGAGACGCCCGACGGCTGGCTGATCATTTTCCATGGCGTCAAGAGCACGTCCCACGGGCCGATCTACCGGGTGGGACTGGCCCTGCTGGACTTGGAGGACCCGCGCAAAGTCCTCAAGCGCCTCCCGCGCTGGGTGTTCGGCCCGAAAGAGTCCTACGAGTCCTCGGGCTTCATCCCCGGCGTCATCTTCCCTACGGGCACGGTCGTCATGGGCGACCAGTTGTACCTGTACTACGGCGCGGCGGACACACGGATCGGCCTGGCAACAACCACGATCCAGACTCTTCTAGACGCCCTCCACTCCGAAGGCACCTCGGACGCTGTGGTCGTGGCTCCCAAGATGGCCTGATAGACTCTTCGAGAGGGTAGAGGCTTTGCCCCTACCCTCTTCGTCAAATGCAGGATTCTCCCGATGCGGCGGCGCATAAGACGCCCAAGGAGAATCCTGCCATGTCCCTCCGCCTCCCACTGATCGCCACGGCCTCGCTTCTGCTTCTGACGCTGCCGCGCCCCGCGCCCGCCCAAGCGCCCACTCCCGCGCCGCCCGAATGCGTCATCAGCCTGGACGTCAGCAACGCAGACTTTCAGACAGTCGCCGGCTTGCTGGGAAGGGAAACGCACGCCGAGTTCGTAGTCCGAGACGGCCCACGGCCTTACAATCCCGTCACTGTGCGACTTGTAGATGCGCCCTTGTCTGTGGCCTTGCGCGTCATTGCCGAGAGCGCCGGGGCCGAGGTCAGCCGTGACGCCGGCGGCGTCACCACCTTCAGCCTTCTCGGCGTGCCCGACGCGGCCCCGGCAATCCTGTCACCCAAGCCGCAAGCGCAGATGTCCATTAATCCGGCGGATCTGAAGTGGTATCACATTTCCCTCTAGCACACGACCCCGAACGCCCTCCTCAGGCTGATGCACTGGGATCGGCCAGCCGACGCGGTCGGGGCACCGGGGGAGACGCTTTTCCCCGACGCGGGCGTGTTCCTGCCGCAGAGGGGCCTCTTCACTCCTCATCCACGTCTGCCGGAAGGGGTCGCGGCGGTTGTCGGTCTGACACGCGCCGCCAATCTGTTCGTGCAGGCCACCCCAGAGGGGTTCCGAAGCGTGAGAAACATCATCACGATATTGGACACTGCCGAACGCGGCTATCTGCCCAACTTCAAGTTCTCCGCCGTCACGGTTTCAGAAGACGACTTCACCGACGCGTATCCACTCAACCACATCGCAGCCAATCGGGAGAAATTCAAGTTCACCACGGATTTAATGGCGTTCAGCGCCGAGTGGATCTCGGAACTGTACGTGAAGTACAGCCACTTGGGTCTAGGGGTTCGCCAAGCAGCCCCCGTTCCAAGCCCTACTGCGTCCGCCCCGCAGGACTGGATGGTTCCCGGCTATTTGATCTCAGGCCCTGAACTGATGGGCGACGGTTCGGTCAGGTTTGTTTTGGAAACGCTTCACGCTCTTAACGACGTGTCTACCACAGCATAGGCTCCGCACAACGGCGTGCTCGCGGTCTTCGGCCGCAACCGTTGGGATCAACTCGAAGTGACACTTGTCAAAGTAGACTATTGACGCCAAACGGCGGACAGCAACAGTGTTGCCGCCCGCCGTTTTGTGAATGTGTCTCAGCAAGTCATTACCGGGATCGGGAGTTGTCTCCAGAGCCACGGCCATTGCTGTTGTTGGCAGGCTTGCCGCCACTGCTGCTGCTACTGTTGCTGGTGCCGGCACCGCTACTGTTGCTGGTACGGCCCCCACTATTGCCGCCACCGTAGGAATGGCCGGAAGAGCGATCCACATTTCCATAGGAACGGCTCTCACTGGCCCCGGAGGTGCGGCCTCCGCCGTTGAAGACGCGCCCTCCGCCGTTGCCGGCAGCCTCACTGCCGCCGTCAGTGCGGGCCCTGCCGCCGGAGGCTTGGCCGCTGCCAAAGACTTGACCACCGGTGCTTCCGTAGGATCGGTCCGCGTTCCCGGAAGACTGGCTGCCGTAGGAGCTGCTGCCGCCCCGGAAGACGTGCGTCGCAGCCTCGCCCTGCGGGCGGGGCGTGTTGTAGGAGCCACCCCCGAAGGAGTGGTCACCGCCGACGGGCCGAGCCTCACCGTAAGAACCCGCACCCCGAAACACATGACCACCGCCAGCAGTGGGAATAGTGTTCCCGTAAGTCCGGCCGGACGTCCGTCCGCTGTCAGCAGGCCGATCCACGCCGTTGAAGGTGGGGCGGCTGGCCTGGTAGCTTCGAGAGTCACCGTTAGGGCGGATGCCACTTACGGCGTGCGAGCCGCCGAGAGTCCGACCATTGGAAGAGACGCGGCTCCGGCCGTAAGGCTGGTAGCCACCGCCACCATTACTATCGTACCCACCACCACCCTGGAATGGACGGCCGTAGAAACCAGGGAGGCTGGCCTGGTTGTAGATGTAGTTGTTGACGACCGTGACATGATACGGGGCCGGGTGGTAGTCGCAGTAGTTGCGGTAGTGATCCCAGCCGTCGTAGTGGTGGCCGCCGAACGAGATGAACAGCCCGAACGTCGGCTGAACAAAACCGACGTCCAGAAAGGACCGGTCACAGTAGTAGCCGCCGTAGCAGTGCATGTCCGGGTACCAACCGATGTCGCAGTAGTCGCGCCAACTCGGTGCAACGCCCAGGAACACAGGATGACTGTATTCGTAATTCTGCGGGAAGGGATACCAGCGTGCGCCGGGCACACCGGCGTTCTCCAGAAAGGCGCCGCGCGGCACATAGAGTGTGGGAGCATCCCCCTGGTTAACGAAGTAGGTGGTTCCGTTGTCGGACAGGCCGAACTTCATCACATACAGGTTCTGGTTGGAGAACGGGATGACGATGGTCTCGCCGGCCGTATCATACAGTTGGTAGCCACCCCGGTCAAACACGGCACGTCGGACAGGCACCTGCTGGTCGCGCGGCACGTCCGCCCAGTTGAAGACGCTGCTTACGCTGGCATCGCCCTGCCCGCCGTCAACCGAGTTGCTGTAAGAGGAGTCAATGGGGGGCGCCATCGTTACCGGCTCGTCGGCGAATGTACGGCCGGTGAGGCAGAGCAGACCCAGACCGGTCGCGAAGACCGCCGCCTTTCGGAAACTGCCCTTTTTGCCGTTGTTTATGCTGCTGACAGAGGTTTTCATTCCAACGCTCCTTACTCTCAATAGGGCTGAAACACACGCGTCT
>JAYTRQ010000154.1:0-2097 GCA_043746125.1 Armatimonadota bacterium
GGTGAGCCAGACTGGTCGTTCGGGGCGATTGCGGTAGACCCGTCCGACTCGAACGTAGTGTACGCGGGCATCGGGGCGAACGCCGACGGCGGGCCAGGCTGGCTGCACGGGCAGGTCTGGAAGACGACGGACGGCGGCAAAACCTGGCACGAGGCGGCCAGGCCGGGCGGCAAGCTGGAAGACGATCCGGGCAAGGCACGGTCCTGGCACACGATCCTGATTGATCCCCTCAGCCCGGTCCTGCCAGGGCGGGGACATGCGCGGGTCTACGTCGTCGGAGCGGGCGGCCTGTTCGTCTCGGCTGATGCGGGTGCGTCGTGGGCGTCTCTGGAAGACGGGATGCCCGGCGGCAAAGTCAACTTGAAGCCCGATGACCCGTCGCACCCGATCAGCGCGGCCTGTGACCTCGCTCTGGCCCCGCCGCCCACGACCGCCCGCCGCCGCTATTCCTCCCTGCTGGCGACGTTCCGGCCGCGCTATGGAGATGCGTCCCGTACGCGCGTACGGGGCGGCGTCTACCGGTCTGATGACGGCGGGCGGACGTGGCAGGAGCAGAATGCCGGACTGAGGGACGACCTGAAGGGTGTGATAGACCATGGGGAGGGGAACTTCCTGCTGCTTTCCGCCTGTGCCAACTCTCCCCGGTACGTCTATCTGGCGACGTTCCGCAACGTCTTCGGGTCGCGCGATGGTGGGGGGCACTGGAAGCGGCTGACCGAGGCTGGCAACGACTGGATGGCGGTGCCAGACTTCGATGGGAAGCCACAGTTCTGGGCGCTGCCCCGGTTCAATGCGGATGGCGGGGGCGGGGAGGCGTACGGCATCGCCAGTTTGGCCGTTGCGCCGACCGATGCCGACGAAGTGGCTTACACGGACTCGGGCGGCGTCCGCATGACGCGGGACGGCGGCCGGACGTGGGCCAGCGCGATGAACGACTTTGGGGCGGCGGTGCATCCGAACCTATTTGGCAAGAGGCCGCCGATGCGGGCGACTCACTTACAGAGGGGGCGAGGTGAGCAGTTGATCGTTGCCCGCAACTTGGCCGTGGATCCGTTCGACGCGAAGACGGTTGCCATCGCGTATGACGACCTGGGGCCGGAGATCACGCGCGACGGGGGCGTCTGGTGGGAGTGGGCCTGGATGGGCATCCTGAACGGCGAGCGGGCGGACGCCGACGCCGTAGCCTACGACCCGCGCCAGCCGGGCCGCCTGTTTCTGGGGTGCGACGACCGGCCCGGCCCGACGCGGCATGTCTACGAGAGCAACGACGGAGGGCGCTCGTTTCACGCGATCGGCCTGCCGGCTCTGGCCGAGGCGGCGGACAAGGGCAAGGCGACGGCTACCGACGTCCTGCTAGTGGACCCGCGCGAGCCGGCCACCCGGACCATGCTGTATGCGGGGACGAGCGTCGGACTGTTCCAAACCCAAGACGGCGGCGCGACGTGGCGGGACATTTCAGGCCCGATGGTGGGCCGTTCCGTCCATCGCTTGGTCCAGGTGCGGTCGCACCTGGACCGGCTTTATGCGGGCCTGCGCGACCCCAACGATAGCACGAAGGGCGGTCTGTTCCGCAGTGATGACGCGGGCGCGTCCTGGAGACAGTTGGGCACGAGTCAGCTCGGGGACGTCCAATCGCTCTCAGTCTGCGCGGCGCGTCCTAACGTTGTGATCGTCGCCGCCGGCCCGCCGGATGGCGCGGGCGGGTCGGTCTGGGAGCGGATCACCCTCTGGCGCTCCGAGGACGGCGGCGATACTTGGAAGCAGATGGACACCCGCCGGGTGGCCTTTGCGGCCGTCAGCCCCGTGGACCCGGATACGGTGTACCTTTGCACCTGGGCCAAGGACATCGCCCACGAGGTCTCAGGGTTGTGGGTCTCGCGGGATGGCGGGAAGACGTGGCGGGATGGCAACAAAAACCTGTCGCTGGCCCTCGCCGGGCCGCAGGACCAGATGGTCTTCGACCCGCATGACCCGCGCCACCTGTTTCTGATCCAGGACTCGGGCGTGTACGAGGGGCGCGATTCGGGGGTGGCGAGGCCCTGACCATGTCCGAACTTTATGACCGCCGCACGACGCCAGTCGTGGACCGGTTGGGAG
>JAYTRQ010000155.1:0-2096 GCA_043746125.1 Armatimonadota bacterium
ACAGCACGACGGCGGCCAGCAGGCTGTAGCCGACCCCCCGCGCCCACCAGGGCCGCATGGGGCGCAGGAGAAAGTACAGCAGCACGATGGCGAGCAGCGGCAGCCCATGCAGCAGGGCGCTTTGCACGAACCCGCCGCTGAGGTGCCGCGAGACGAATGGCAGGGACAGGAGGAAAACACCTCCCACCTGAGCCACAAAGCCCAGGCCGCAGCCCGTCGCAGCCCCGTTATTGATCTGCTCCCGCACGTGCCAGAGCCGCACCGGCGCTGGGTCTGTCGGCCCGCTCCCCTCCGGCGGCGGGGGCCAAACGCGGAGTGAGGGCGTCCCGCAGTGCGGGCAGGCCGGCGCGTCAGGCTCCAGTGCGTCCGGTTCCAGCGCGTGGCTGCAGTGGGGACAATGAGTCATTGGCGCGTCCTCTCTTCCCGCACCTCACGGGTATTTGCACGGACGGAAGGGCATACTAAAAAACGTCGTCAGGGCGGAGACGACGCCCAAATACGCCAGGAACGGCAGGGCGATGAGAGACAAGGCCAGGCCGATCCCAATGCCCCGCCTCACCCGTGGATAGGGGACGAACCGGCGGGCCACCGCCCCGAAGAGGGCGCTGAACACGAGCCAGAAGAGTGGCCCGGACAGCGCCCCCGCCCCGGACAGCGCCAATATCCAGAAGGACGGCCCGGCCACCAGCGCGAGGGTCCCGGTGAGGCCCAGGGCAGTGTCCCACAGAGCCGACCCAGTCAGCAGTTGGGGCGGCAGTTCGGACAATCCCGTCCCGCCTCCGAAGCCGCAGGACGGGCAGAAGCGGACGCCCGGCGCGACCGGACGTCGGCAGTTCCCGCAGATCCCCGCCACCACTGTCGGGATAGGCCGGGGCAAAGCTGGGGCGGGCAAAGCCGGAGGGGGCGGGAGCAAAGCCGGCGCGGGCCAGAACGCGCTGAGTTCGGTCAGTTCGGCGGCCCGAGACTGCCGCCCCGTGGCCTGCTCCTTCAGCCAGGTGTCCGGCATGACCCGACCCTCCCGCGCCCAGGCTTGCAGGCCGGCGACGTCGGCGGGTCCGTAGACGGCCCCGTCCAGGCCGATCACGAGGTAGGTCGCGGGATGGTCCACGGCTTCCATTGAGAAGGCTCCCTCGCCCCCAATACTGGGGCCTCCTTCGTTACCTACCCCCGTAGCTGCACCAGAGGAGCATCCCCAGCAGCAGGGCGACGCAGCCCAAGAACCCGTACCCGATGCCCCGCGCGAAGTGCGGGTATTGGACGCGGAACGAGAAGTAGAGGATGGGCATGACGAGGAGGCCCAGGCAGTATAGGAAGTTCGACACGAAGCTCATCGCTAGGCCCAGTGTGACGTCCCCCCAGGCCGCACCGGTCACCAGACGTCTGGCGGGCGGCGGGGGCGGCATCCCCTCTTGACCGGTGGGCGCGGGTGGCCAGGACGCGCCGGGAGCCACGTCGTTCGGCGGGTCACTCGACCGGTCGTTCGGCGGGTCACTCGGCGGGTTACTCAACGGCGGATCCAAAGTCCCAGCACAGTCCGTGCGGCGTTCTACTGGGACGTCTGTTTCGCGATTGTCCCACAGATCGCGGCCAGCCCCAAAAGCAGGGCGAGGCCGACGAGAAGGCCGAACCCGATCCCCCGCGCCAGGGCCGGATTTCGCCGGCGCAGGGCGAAATAGAGGCCGGCCCCACCCCCAACGTACGTCAGACCGGCCAGCACCACAAACCCCGGCCCGGCGTTCAGGATGGGCCAGCGGCTCCCCAGCAGGGCCGACAGCCCACCGGCCCCCACCAGGAGAAAGAACGACAGCAGGCAGCCCAGGCCGCCCCCAGTCAGGCCCGCCCCCCCGTCCGACGCCGACGCTCCAAGTGCGGGCGGCATTCCCGGCAGAGGCTGGACAGGGGCGTGGGCGAAGGCATACGGCGGCAGGACGTCGCTCGCCCGGAAGACGCGGCTGCGGGCGGCATCGGTGAGCGGCGTCTGCGGGAACAGGCGCCCTTCCCCAGCCCACCGGCGCAGGGTGGCCTCGTCGGCAGGTCCGTAGGCTTGGTTGTCCGGTCCGAGTACGTAGTAGTCTATCGTCGGCTCCTGACGGAAG
>JAYTRQ010000156.1:0-2096 GCA_043746125.1 Armatimonadota bacterium
AGCGCGTTCACTGAGGCCGACGAGCTGGCCGTACAGGCGCTGGGCGCCCATGCGGCGGTGGCAATCAACAGCCTGGAATTGCTGGCGCGTCAGCGCGACCTGGTGCGCGGCCTGATCGCTGCCCAGGAGGATGAGCGGCGGGCGATCGCCTATGACCTGCACGACGGATTAACTCAGTATGTGATGGCCTCCTACGCGCATCTGGAAGCGTTCCGCCGGGCCTGGGCCAGCAGCAAAAGGGACAAGGCTGAACGCGAGCTGGATCAAGGACTGAACTATTTAAAGGAAGCCGTAGCGGAGTCCCGCCGCCTGGTGAACGGCCTGCGCTCGCTGGTGCTGGACGATCTCGGTTTGGCGGGTGCATTGGAGCAGCACCTGGGGGAAGAAAAGGAGCGAGCCGGCTGGGAAGAAGCGGAGTTCGTACATAATGTCGCCGGGCGGCGGTTCGACCAGACGCTGGAAACCGCCGTTTACCGGGTGGCTCAGGAAGCTCTGACAAACGCCCGCAAGCACGCCGCCGCCTCCCATGTCCGCCTACTGCTGCTTCTGGCGGAGGACGGCCCGAGCGGGGCGATGCGTTTGACCCTGGAAGTCCAAGACTGGGGCCGGGGCTTTGTGCTGGAAGAAGTCGCCTCGGACGCCGTGCGTGTCGGTCTGCACTCAATGGCCGAGCGGGTTGGCCTCCTGAACGGCTTTTATCAGATTGTCACCGCTCCCGGTGCGGGAACGGTCCTGCGTGCCTACTTTCCCATACCGCAAATAATCCCCAAAACAAAGGAAGAAGCGTCCCATGCCTGACGATTTGGTATCTGAAAGTTCTGTGGATGTCCTGTTGGTAGACGATCATATGATCTGGCGCGGCGGGGTTCGCAGTATGCTAGAAGACACGGAGTTCCGCGTAGTGGGAGAAGCGGCTTCCGGCAAAGACGCTTTAGAGGCTGCACGACGCCTGCAGCCCCGGCTGATCCTGCTGGACATTCGTATGGCAGGAGGCGACGGGCTGGACGCTTTGCAGATCCTGAAAAAAGAGCATCCGCGCATTGCGGTCATCATGTTGACCACCTATGACAACCCGACTTACATGGCCCGCGCCGTGGCCGGCGGTGCGGCGGGATACCTGCTGAAAGGCATTGAGTTGGACGCACTCCTAGACGCTCTGCGTGCGGTTGCCGGCGGCGAGATGCTGCTGCACCCACAGGATTTGATGCGCTCCCTGCGCGGCCTGAGTGCTGAGGCCACCGGGGCACTCGACCTGATCGAGCCGCTGACAAGTCGGGAAGAGGAAGTTTTGCGGCTTCTGGCGACCGGTCTGCCCAACCGCGAGATGGCCCCGATCTTGTTTGTCGCGGAAAGCACGATCAAAACGCACGTGGAGCACATCATCGGCAAGCTCGGTGTTTCTGACCGCGTTCAGGCTGCCGTCTGGGCCGCCCGCCACGGTCTGCTTCCCGCTGCGGACTGAGCCTCACTGTCCGCCGTTCTCAAAATCCGCCGTTTGGCGGATGTTTGTTTTCTGCCCCTTCACGAGAATCGGGCTATGCCCACAAGCCCGCCACACCTCCTAATCTGCACCAACCCCCCAGTCTGTTGAACCCATAATCCGCCATTTGGCGGATGTGCCCTTACTGTCTCTTCGCTATAATCGTCCTGTCATTGTGGTGTCTGCGTTGCCAAGGCCAAGGGCTGTGACCGGATCATCTGCAAAACGTTTAGCAGTCGGAGAGAATAAGACGACCATGAGGACGAGATGAGTATGTCCGTCAATGGACAGCACGTAATGTGTGACGGGATAGAATGCCTGGCGCAAGCGGACCTTCCCATCGCTTTGCGCTCCAAACTGGGGCATGCCAGAGCGACAGAGGAGATTGACGGCTGGCTTTTTGTGGCGAAGCTCGGCGAATGGCATCACTACTGCCCAAACTGCCTGCCGCTGCATCTGGAAAGGCTTTCTGGATCGTTCACCGCCACCCATCAAAAAACGTGAAGGCTTCGCGCCGTAATCGGCCATTTTGCGGATGTGCGCGGGAAGCTTTAAAAGTGATACTCTCTTCAGACAGCCACTGAGGCTGCGACTCCCAAGACCGAGAGACCAAGAC
>JAYTRQ010000157.1:0-6698 GCA_043746125.1 Armatimonadota bacterium
GACGAACCGGCGGCGCGGGTCGGCCCGGACGATGGCGGCGATCTTGCGGATCTGGTCGGCGTCGGCCACGGACGAGCCGCCGAACTTGGCGACGATGGGGGGGGAGGCGTGCGGATGTGCGTTAGGATGGGTGGGTGTCATGGGTGCGTCCATTATACCCGCTGCCGGGAAGGGCGGGGCAAGACCTGCCGAATAGGGCGCTTGACACTAGAACACAGTCGCTGTATAATCTGTGTAGTACAGTTGTCAGTCAGCGCAAAAGAGTGAGCCAAAATTATGAAGACTTTCGCGACAGATGCGGGCCGATGCGCCGCGATACTGGGTGCCGCCGCCCTGCTCCTGCTCGCCTCGGCAGTCCAGGCGCAGACGAAACCCAAGGCGGCTGAGACCATCGGCGGCGGGACCGTCGCCGATCCGGCCGTCGGTCCCCCGCCCTCCTACGGCATCGGCGGGACGGGCATGGTGCTGGTGAAGAACTGGCGCTTCGGCACGGGCGGCACCATCAAGAACTACGCCGACATGAGCGCGAACTTCTACTACCATGACCAGTTCGGAACCATCAACAATGGTGGCAAATACGGGTCCAGCATGGTGTCCCCTGACTTTGCTGACGCCACGGGGGGCCAGCCCATCGAGGGCAAAGACTGCCCGCCCGTGCGTCACTTCACCGCCGATTCGCTCAAGACGACCCTCGCGCCGCTCGGAGGAGTCGCAAAAGTCCAAGTCTGGAACCACAACACGGGCAACGGCTCGTTCATAGCGAAGTGGCGTCTGCCGAACGGGGGGTCGCTGCTGGGCCGGGACATCGTCTGGGAGACCAAAGTGCGCTACGTCACGCCCCCTTACTTCTGGTTCGCGCTCTGGACGGCGGGCAACAAGTGGAAGTGGGACGGCCAGGCCCAGGGCGCGGAGCAAGACTTGATCGAGAGTTTTGGCTACGACAACGGTGGCGACAACCCGGACTACAAGAACTATGACGGCCGCTACTGGCACGTCAACACGGTCGCCAATCCCAGCAAAGACACCGTGGATTACGGCGGCTGGGGCACGGCCATGAAGAAGATGGGCATCCAGTCTTACGATGCCACGAAGTACCATACCTGGACCTGGCTCTACAAAAAGGACAACTCGTTCGCCATGTACGTGGACGGCGTCAAAGTCCAGAGCGGCTCCAATTACTATTGGACGTTCGGTAACACGGCCAAGGACGAGCCGATTAACATGGACTTCCTGTTTGATGCCGGCTGGGGGCACAATCAGATCGGGAGCGTCAACAAAGAACTCTCCGCGAGCGCCTTTGACGGCAAGTTCTACGAGTTCAACTACAGTCGCGTGTATCTGAGCGGGGACGGCGGGCCTGCCCCAGGGGGGCCGTACGCGGTTCCCGGCGTCCTGCCCGCCTCCGGGGGGCATCCGTACGCTATCCGAGTGGCAACGGGTGGACATTACGGCTTCCGGTTCCGGGTGGCCGGGGCCGGCGCGTTTCACTTAGAAGACGAGACCGGCCGGAACCTGACCGGAGCGATTGTCGCCCCGAAGACAAGCGGCGCGACGGTCACCACCTCAGACACGGCGGTGCTGTCCACGGGGGCGCACCTGCTGAAGTGGGTCCCAAATGGGGGCGGCATCAGATTCCTGAGTATGGCCGTTACCAAAGCCTCTGGCACGTCTGCCACGTTCATCAAGACCGATATGGCCACCCAGGGAAGCTGGAAAGGCGCTTACGGGGCTGACGGCTTTATGATCGCGGGCGACGACACGCACCAGCCCGCGTACGGCACGGTCAGCAAGACCGGCTGGCAGGTCAATTGGAACGGGAACGGCTTGACCAAGGACGTGCGTGCTCTGGAACGGGCGGGAGGCGGCGCGGACCGCATGGCGGCGCAGTGGGGCACGAACGACAAGAGCTACGACATAGACTGCAATTTCACCGACAGTGCCGTCCACCAGGTATCCCTGTACGGGCTGGACTGGGACCTGAACGGGCGCAGCGAGGACATCCAGGTGCTGGACGCCGCGACCGGGGACGTTCTGGACGTGCAAGACTTGAACACCTACGTCAGCGGCAAATATCTGGTCTGGAACGTGTCGGGGCACGTCATTCTCCGGGTCATCAACACCAGCCGCTGGACCAACCCCGCCCTCAGCGGGATCTTCTTTGATCCTGCCGGATCAGTGGGACGGGCCAAGTCCCGGACGGCGGCCCGCTGAAGTGTCGGCGTCGGGCGCAAGACGACATTAACCCAGAAAGACATTCTCGCACCATGAAACAAGCCACTCAAGCCCTCATGCCGATCCTCCTTGGAGCCTCCGCTCTGCTCCTGAGCCTCACGCCGCCGGTCAGGGCGCAGGAGACTATCGGCGGCGGGACAGTCACGTCCCCGGCCGTTGGCCCGCCTCCTGCCTATGGGATCGGTGGGCCGGGCATGGTGCTGGTGAAGAACTGGCACTTCGGCACGGACGGCACCATCAAGAACTACGCGGACATGAGCGCGAACTTCTACTACCATGACCAGTTCGGGACCATCTGCAACGGCGGCGGTGAGTACGGGGCCGTCACGGTCGCGCCCGATGCCGCCGACGCCATCCACGACGGCCACCTGAACAGAGATCAGCCCATCGAGGGCAAGGACAGCCCGCCCGTCCGCCGGTTCACGGAGGACTCGCTCAAGACGTTTCTCGTGCCCCTGAACGGAGCGATGACCGTGGACCCAAACCTACACAACGCGGGTAACGGGTCGTTCATGGCAAAGTGGAATCTGCCCCATGCCGGGTCTCTGCTGGGCCGGGATATCGTCTGGGAGACCAAAGTGCGCTACGTCACGCCCCCCTACTTCTGGCTCGGGCTGTGGGTCGCGGGCAACAAGTGGAAGTGGGACGGCGCGGCCCAGGGGGCTGAACACGACATCATCGAGAGCTTCGGCTTCGACAACGGCGACAACCCGGCCTTCAAAAACTTCGATGGACGGATGTGGCACTCGAACTCCGTCGGCAGCCCCAGTCGAGACACCGTCGGTTACGGGGACTGGAGCAAGGGCATGGCCTCGCGTGGCATCACGTCCTATGATGCCACCCAGTACCACACCTGGACCTGGCAGTACAACAAGAACAATACCTACGCGGTCTATGTGGATGGGATCAAGGTCCAGGGGGGGGCGAATTACTACTGGACGTTCGGCAATAAGGCTGGCGACGAACCCATTGACGTGGACTTCCTGTTCGACGGGAGTTGGGGACACACCAAGGTCTCCAGCGTGGACCATCCCCTGCCCGCATCGGCGTTTGACGGCAAGTTCTACGAGTGGAACTACAGCCGCGTCTATTTGAGCGGCGATACTAAGCCCGCGCCTGCGCCCTTCCACGGCCCGCACGCCCTCCCCGGAACCGTCCAGGCCGCCGACTACGACACGGGCGGCCAGACCGTCGGCTACTACTACCTTCCCAGCACAGGGGCCAGGCCCAGCGCCTACCGGCCCAAAGACCTGGTCACGCTCGAAAAGTCCACCGACGTCGGGGGCGGCTACGCCGTAGCGGGGGCAAAGATCGGCCAGTACCTCAAGTACACGGTCAATGCCGCTAAAGAAGGGTCTTACGAGACTACCTTCCGCGTGGCTTCCGTCACGCCGGGGGGTGGCTTTCATCTGGAGGATAGCCAGGGCGCGGACCTGTCCGGCCCGGTCGTCGTGCCCGCCGGGCCGGGCTGGCAAACCGTCAAGATGGCCGTCACGCTGCCCGCCGGGCCGCAGACGCTGACACTGGTGCAGGACGCGCCCGGCTTCAAGCTAAACTGGTTCGCGTTCGGCAAACCGGTCGCCTCCGGGCCTCTGCCGAACGGCAAGTACCGGCTCCTGAGCGCGGCCAACGGTCAGGCCCTAGACGTCGGCGGCCAGAAGACGGATAACGGCAGCGGGTTGGACTTGTACGCCTACTCGGGCCAGGCCAACCAGCTATGGACCCTCCACCACCTGGGTGGAGGCATTTATGAGATCATCGGAGTCCAAAGCGGGCGCGGCCTGACCGTGGGCAACGGATCAGCGATGATCTCAGATTACGTGGGCCAGCCGGATCAGCAGTGGACGATCACGGGCGCGGCCGGGGCCTACAAGATCAAGAGCGTCCCAGACGGGCGGCTCTTCGGAGCGGACCCGGCGGGAAACCTCAGCCTCGCAGCGGACGCGGGGCGGCCCAGCCAGGTATGGAAGATCGAGCCTACGCCCTAACGGACGGGACATGGGCACTCCGGCATTGCCGGAGCGCCCTTTCCGTCTCAGAAAATTAAATGGTCGTTTTTCTGCCGATGCTTGACAACCGGCCCTAACCCATGTATAATCTGCGCAGTACAGTTGAACACAGTCGGTCAGTGGGCTTGCTCTGAATGACCCTATCGCTATAATCGCCACACTGTACGGGACGCGAACGCGGCCCACTGCCTGACGCTGTCCCGGCCGCCCACGCCGGGGATCCACGACTGGAGATCACAACGATGTTCCCTCCCACGCCGAAGACCGGGGCCGACGGCCCTCACGCTCATTTCCCACGCTCCCCAGCCCGCCTGGGCTGGCGTCACGTTCCCCTGCTGCTGGGGGCGGCGGCACTGCTCCTGAGCCTCACGCCGCCGGTCAGGGCGCAGGAGACTATCGGCGGGGGGACGATCACGTCCCCAGCCGTCGGTCCGGCCCCATCCTATGGGATCGGCGGCCCAAACATGGTGTTGGTGAAGAACTGGCACTTCGGGGCGGGCGGCACCATCAAGAACTATGCCGACATGAGCGCGAACTTCTACTACCATGACCAGTTCGGCACCATTGGGAACGGCACCAACTACGGGGCCGTCACGGTCGCGCCCGATGCCGCCGATGCACTCTACAACCAGCCCGTCGAGGGCGTCAACAGCCCCCCGGTGCGCCAGTTCACGGCGGACTCCCTTCAGACCTTTCTGACGCCTCTCAACGGTGCGACCACCTGCGACCCGAACCTGCACAACGCGGGCAACGGCTCGTTCATGGCGAAGTGGAACCTCCCAAATGGCGGGTCTCTGCTGGGCCAGGACATCGTTTGGGAGACCAAAGTACGCTACGTCACGCCCCCCTACTTCTGGTTCGCGCTCTGGACCGTGGGCAACAGCTGGCATAACGGCGCGGAGCAGGACCTGGTCGAGAGCTTCGGCTATGACAACGGAGGGGGCTATACGAACTTCGACGGCCGCTACTGGCACTCCAACTCGGTGGGCGGGTCGGACGCCGTGAACTACTCCAATTGGGGCAATGCGATGGCCGGCCAGGGCATTCCGAGCTATGACGCCACCCAGTATCATGTCTGGACGTGGGTCTACAAGAAGGACAACAGCTACGCGATGTACGTGGATGGCACTCTGGTGCAGAGCGGGGCGAACTACAGCTGGACGGACGGCGCGACGGCGGGGGGAACCCCGGTCAACATGGACTTCCTGTTTGACGCCGGGTGGGGGCACACGCAGGTTCAGAGCGTGGACCATACGCTGCCTGCTTCGGCGTTCGCCGGGAAATACTACGAGTTCAACTACAGCCGCGTCTACCTCAGCGCTCCCGAAGCGCCCTTCAACGGGCCGCACAATGTCCCCGGCACGACCCAAGCATCCGACTACGATACGGGTGGGCAGGGCGTCGCCTACAGCGCTGCCCAGACCGGCGGCAGCGACAGCAGCTACCGGCCTGCCGACCTGGTCGCCATCGAGGGGTGCTCCGAAGGGGGCTATGACGTCGGCTGGACGGGGGCGGGGAACTGGCTGAAATACACAGTCAACGTCGCCAAGGCGGGCACGTACCCCGTCACGTTCCGCGTCTCCTCCGGGGCAAGCGGCGGCAGCTTCCACCTCCAGAACGGGGGCGGGACCAACCTCACCGGCTCGGTCTCCGTGCCGGGCACGGGCGGCTGGCAGAATTGGGTCAACGTCTCCGCGAACGTCACGCTGCCTGCCGGGCCGCAGATCCTGGAATTGTATGAGGACACGGGTGGCTACAACATTGAGAAGATGACCTGCCTCTCCCCTGTACCGACGGCCTCGGCCACGTTCGTCAAGACCGATACGACGACACAGGGCAACTGGAAGGGCGTTTACGGCGGTGACGGCGAGAGCGTGGTCAACGACTCGACCGTCAATCCGAGCTACGGCTCGCTCTCGACGAATGCCTGGGGCTACATCTGGGCCGCCTCCACGACGGACATCCGAGGCTTACAAAAAGGGGCGGCCGGCAGCACGGACCGCATCGCCGCCCAACTTGGGGGTAACCCCACCTTCGACATAGACTGCCCGCTCACCGACGGCAACACCCATCAAATCGCGCTGTACGGTCTGGACTGGGATTCTGGGAATCGCAGCGAAACCATACAGGTCATGGACGCGGGGACGGGCACGGTTCTGGACAGCGAGATTCTGACGTCGTTCACGAATGGGATCTATCTGGTCTGGAACGTCAAAGGCCACGTCCGCTTCCACGTCGTCCTCAACGGCGGCAGCAACCTCGCCCTCAGTGGTGTCTTCTTCGGTGGGGGCGGACTGATCACCGGGTCGGTATTCAGCGACGGGGCTGGCCCGTGGAACGGCAACCAGGCTAACGCCGCACCCGCCGCCTTCGATGGGAACGTCAGCACGTTCTACGACTGCGCCAACAACGCCGGCTACGTCGGGATAGATGCGGGCACGGCGAGGAAGGTCTCCA
>JAYTRQ010000158.1:0-2088 GCA_043746125.1 Armatimonadota bacterium
GGTGAAACTCTCTAAAGGAACCCTAACCAATGCCTCTCCAGCCCGCCCCGACCGACGGGGACACGTCCTGGTTCACCCAGGCCCGCTTCGGACTCTTTCTGCACTGGGGCCTGTATGCCCTGCCCGCCCGGCAAGAGTGGGTCAAGAACCAGGAGAAAGTCTCCGACGCCGATTACGCGAAGTACTTCAAACACTTCGACCCGGACCTGTACGACCCGGCTTTGTGGGCGGACGCGGCCGACAATGCCGGCATGAAGTATTTTGTCGTCACGACCAAGCACCACGAGGGCTTCTGTCTGTGGGACAGCAAGCTGACCGACTACAAAGTCACGAACACGCCCTACGGGAAAGACCTGCTGCACCCGATGGTGGACGCCTTCCGCGCACGCGGCCTACGGACGGGCTTCTATCACTCGCTGATTGACTGGCACCACCCCGATTACCCGGTAGACGAACTCCACCCGATGCGGGAGAATGCCGAGGCCTGCGCGGCGAACGCCCACAAAGACCTGAGCCGCTACGTGGACTATCTGCACGGCCAGACCCGCGAACTGCTCACCGAGTTCGGGCCGGTAGACGTTCTGTGGTATGACTTCTCCTACGGCGGCATGGGCAAGGAGCAGTGGCGCAGCGAGGAACTCATCGCGAAGATCCGGGCCTTGCAGCCGGGCATTATTCTGAATGACCGCCTTCAAATGGGTTGGGACATCAAGACGCCCGAGCAGTACCAGCCGCGCGAATGGGTGACCGTAGACGGCAAGCCGGTCATCTGGGAGGCATGCCAGACGCTGTCCGGGTCGTGGGGCTACCACCGGGACGAGGAGTCGTGGAAGAGTGTGGAGATGCTGACACAGATGCTGATTGACAGCGTCTCCAAAGGCGGCAACCTGCTGCTGAACGTCGGCCCGACGGGGCGGGGCGAGTTCGATCAGCGTGCCCTGGACCGCCTGCACGGCATGGGCGAGTGGATGAAGCGCCACAGCCGGGCGATCTACGGCTGCACTCAGGCCCCCGACGAATTCAAAACGCCCCAGGATTGCCGGCTGACCTACAACCCGACGACGAATCGCCTGTACGTTCACCTCTTCGCCTGGCCGTTCAACGAGCTGCATTTGGACGGGTTCCGAGGCCGGATCGAGTACGCGCAGCTCTTAAACGACGCTTCGGAGATCAAGATGGAAGGCCGGCCGGACTGGCAGGCGGCTCACGAGGTCGCGGTGGACACGGTCAGCCTGCGCCTGCCCGTTAAAAAGCCGCTGGTCACAGTGCCGGTGATCGAGCTGTTTCTGAAGTGAGGGGAGCGGAAGTCCCCCTGGCCCCCAATAATGGGGGAGTCCGATTAGGAGAGGCCGGCACAGGGTCTTGTCTGACTCCCCCATTATTGGGGGCGGGGGGGACCGTCGCCAATGCCCTCGCCTCCGCCCTTCCGCTCCTCACCGCCGCCGGCGTGGACACGCCCCGTCTGGATGCCCGGCTCCTGCTGGCCTGGACCCTTCGCGCCAGCCGTGAGGACCTGGCGCGTGACCCGGAGCGTGTCCTTACGGGCCGTGAGCGGACCATCTACGAAAAGGCCGTCACTCTGCGAATACAGCGGCGGCCCCTCCCATACATCACCGGGGAGGCCTGGTTTTATGGGCGGCCGTTTAAGATCAATCGGGCTGTTCTAATTCCCCGGCCCGAAACGGAGGGGCTGGCTCAGACCGCACTGGAAAAGTGTCGAAACGAACCTGCGCCCCGGCTGGCCGATGTCGGGACCGGGAGTGGCTGCCTGGCCGTCACGCTCGCCGCTGAACTGCCTGGCGTGCGTGTTTGGGCGACGGATCTGTCCCAAAATGCCCTGAAGGTGGCCCGCAAGAACGTCGTTTGGTATGGCTTGGAAGAGCGGATTACGCTTCTCGAGGGCGACCTGCTCGGGCCGCTGCCCCAAGACGCGCAGTTTGACGTTATCGTCTCCAACCCGCCCTACGTCACGGAGGCCGAACTGTCATCCCTTCAACCCGAAGTGCGCGACTACGAGCCGATCTTGGCGCTTTCGGGCGAGGCGGGCGCGTCCGGCCCGGACGGGACGGCTCTGCACCGCCGCCTTCT
>JAYTRQ010000159.1:0-2085 GCA_043746125.1 Armatimonadota bacterium
GCGGCAAAGACGGCAGGCTCGCCATGGTAGACGGTGCGCTGGAACGAGCCGGCGGTCCAGAAGGGCGTCCCATCGGGCCGCAGGCAGCGGATCTCATAATTCTGGACTAAACTGCCGCCTTCCAGCGCCCTCACTAGATCTGCCCGGTCAGCCGGCTCGGCGTAGAACTCGCTCGTCCAGTGCCCGACCGGATCATCCGTGACCCCGAATAGGTCAGTGAAGTGCCGATTGGCGAACAGCACCTGGCCGTCGTCCCAGCGCGTGATGGTCATGGCGACTGGGCAGGTCTCGGCGACCGTCCGCATCCGCTCCTCCGACTCGCGCAGGGCTTCCTCCATCCGTCGCCGCTCCGTGACGTCCTTACCAATTCCGAAGACGCCCACGACCACGCCGCCCACCAAGATGGGCATCTTGGTGACGTGCAGCGTCAGGCGTCGTCCGTCTTTGTGCAGGATTGCGAAATCGTCCGTCTGGGGCTGCCCCGTTAAGGCCCGCTCAAAGGCGATGGTGACGCGGTCCTGATCTTCAGGGACGATCATTCGGAGGAAGGAAGTCTGCAGAAGCTCGCCGATAGCATAGCCGGAGATCGTCTCACAGGCGGGGTTGACGGCGATGAACCGGCCGTCGGGGTCGAACGTAAAGACGGCGTCAGGATTTTGCTCGAACAGCGACCGGTAGTGCTGCTCACTCTCGGTCAGCCGCCGCTGCGTTTCGCGCTGTTCGGTGACGTCCCGGAAGAAGATGGACAGCCCTTCCGCATCGGGGTAGACGTGGTTCTCGAACCAGCGCCCGCGCGTCGGCGCGTACTCTTCCAGGTGCAGCGCCGTCTGCTCGGCCATCGCCCGATGGTAGGCCTGGTGGAAGACGCCCCCCACGCCCTCGGGCATCTCCGCCCACAGTTCCCGGCCCAGGAGGTCTTCGCGCCGCCGCCCCAGCGTCTGGGCCGCGCGCTCGTTGAGGAAGACGATGCGCCAGTCGCGGTCCAGGGCGAGGAAGGCATCGCTGATGCGTTCGAGGAGGCGGCCTGGATGGAGGGCGGCTTCGGAAGGGGCTGGCGAAGGCTGGGTGTCAGAGGGAAGCATGGGGTTCCACCGAAAGCGGACGCAGATAGGATTGGAAAGTTTCTCCAATATACCCAAAAAGGGGGCAAACGCCCTGGCGACTGGGGCGCGGTCTCAGGAGTCGGAGGCGGTCAGTTCCGCACCACTTGGCCTCCTAGCACCCCCGCGACTCGATAACCTCTTCTCTCCTTCACCATCTGATATTCGCCCCGCGCCGTCCGGCCGTTTACGCCGCGTACCGTGACGCCCACTTCGGCGAACTGGGCGGTCTTGTCCGCCCAGACCGGGCCGAAGTGGACGGACTGGCAGTATCCGAACTCGGGATATCCGCGCCGGATGCCGTCCACGAAGCCCTGCGGCGACCCGAAACTGTGGCGCAGGCCCACGCTCTGGTAGGCGACCGCCTTGGGGCCGTCGCCGTCGCGCAGGGCGTCGAGCTGGCCCTGGATGGAGGCCGTGACGGCTTTGCGCGTCGGCTCGGCCGCGACGTGCCAGTTGCCCCGGTCCGACGGGGCACCGAAGAATGGTGAATGCGCCTCGTTCTGACGCAGTGGTTCAGGCCGGACGGGGTGGGCGGCCATCTGCCGCCGCAGGACCAGCCCGCTGAGGGCGAGGCAGAGGATGACGAAAGCAGCCGCGGGAAGAGTGCGGGAAGTCATGGGAAAGTGTCTCCAAAGAGACATACGCGAGATAGGGCGCGAATTCCTGCCTGTCCCGCCCCCGGTTCTGCCTAATCTGTGTTATAATAGGAGGGTGGCGTCCCGACAGCGTTCTTCGCGCGTCCCGAAAAGGAAACCGTCATGCCCACTCGTTCTACCGCCGCCTTTCTCGGCCTGCTGCTGGCCCTCGTCGCCCTGGGCACGGCCAGCCTACCTGCGGCTGCTGATGTCGGCGCATCCCTCACGGCTACCGCCGGCACGTGGGCCGCCACCGCCTCCGCTTCCGACGCTTTAGAGACGCCCCTGCTGCTCACCGACGGCACGGTTATCATCCACAGCTACGGCAACTATACGACCTGGTTCAA
>JAYTRQ010000160.1:0-2085 GCA_043746125.1 Armatimonadota bacterium
GTGAGAGTCAGGGCTAGATTTCTCCTGCTGCCCCTCGGCGTCGCCGGGCTGCTCTACGCCCTCCGGCCGCCGCCCGTTCCGCCGCCCCTGGCCCTGCACCCCACTGCCCGCCGGGCGGCCCTGGCCGAGCGGCACGTTGAGGGCGTCAAAAACGAGGTTCTGGCTCCGACAGGGCATGGCCCGCGCACGATCCGGGTCAGCGAGGACGACCTGAACGTCTACCTCGCCAGCAGCCGCCCCGTGCGAACCCTGCTCAAGTCGCGGGGCGTCCAGGCCGTCCAGATCACCCTCCAGCAGCCCGCCGGTCTGACCCTTCGGGCCGCCGTCAGGCTGCAAGGCCAGGTGCGGAACGTCCAGATTGACGGCCTCCTCGCCGCCGACCCCGATCTTGGCCTGCGCTTCACGGCCACCCACGCCCAGGTCGGGCGCGTCCCCCTGCCCGCCGCCCTGCTCACCCGCCAGGCCAACGCCCTCGCCGCCCGCTTCTCCCATCTCCTGGCATCCCGGATGCCCCTCTCCATCCAGAGTGTCCAGGTGCAGGGCCACACGCTCGTCGTCCGAGGCACACCCGTGACTCATTCGCCCCTCATGCCCCGCGTGGCGGCGACTCCACGATAAGCGTCACCGGCCCGTCATTCGCGATCTCCACCAGCATGTCCGCCCCGAACTCCCCCGTCTGCACGGACACGCCCAGCGCCCGCACGGCTTTGACGAAGGCCTCATAAAGCGGGGTCGCGACGTCGGGCGGGGCCGCGCCCATGAACGACGGCCGTCGCCCCTTCCGCGCGTCCCCCAGGAGCGTGAACTGCGAGACGATCAGCATCTCCCCGCCGCCGTCCATGTCGGACAGCGCCCGGTTCATCTTGCCGTCCGCGTCTTCAAAGACGCGCAGCCCGACCAGCTTCTCCGCCAGCCACTTTGCGTCGGCTTCGGTATCGCCGTGGGCAACGCCTAAAAGCGTCACCAGGCCCGGCCCGATGGCCCGCCGTTCGCCCGTGGCTTTGAGCGTCACGCTCGCCGCTACCGTCCTTTGAATAACCGCTTTCATACGGGAATTATACCGCGCGGACAGGGCGAAAAAAGATTTGCTGGGGCCGGTAGAAAAGCCTTGACAAGCAAGCAGTCACGTGTTATATTATAGTGGATATGGAACAGCATACATGGCAAGAGGAGGCTCTGCGTGTGACACACCAAGGAGAACCCTGTCATGTCACTACTCGCCTGCCCGCCGTCCTCGCCTGCCCGCCGTCCTCGCCTTATATTATATAAGGCCCTCTTCCTCTTCAGCATCGCCCTCGTGAGTCTGCTTCTCCCTGCGGCGCGGCCTGTACAGGCGCAAGGGGGCGGTTACTATGCTTCCCCCTGTGACTCCAAGGGCAACCTTCTGTCCAACGTTACTCCAGACAGCAACGGCTTCTATACCATGAGCGAGACGGAGAGCGGCACCGTCACCAATACCTATCCCGTCGCCATGGTGGCGGCCCTAAAGGACCCCTCCGGCAACTACAGCCAGTACGCGGGGGCAGCCTGGCCCCTCGCGTACACCAGCCTCACGACCCCCGGCTACAGCTATCAGACGTCCGGCATCGGCGGCTATCCCTACTACGTGCAGGCCAACAACTACTCCTACACCGGCTCCGGTAACACGGCATGGTTCTCCGTCCCCGCCTCCTACGGCTCCCCCAACAGCGGCCTCATCAACGGCGGGTTGAAGGTCAACTTCGCCACCGGTCAACTGTTCTACTACTTCCTTGTCCAGTGGCAAGGGTATGGCGCGACGCCCCCGCCGTTCCCCAACCAGATCAGCCTGCTGCTCAAGACGAACGTGTCGGCCAGCGCCAGCGTCAACTACGCCTTGGCCACTCAGACCTCGGGCTTGACCGCCCAATCCTCGGCCTCGGACGGCCCGCCGTTCAACGAGAGTGCCTCCGCCTCGGCCAACAGCGCACTCGTGCCGAACTCGGCCCAGTTGGTGGTCGGTTACCATCTGGTCACGGCGTCGGTGGACCCGAAGACGCACATCGCGCAGGTGTACCTGAATGGCACGGCGAGCTACCAGGCGAACAACGGCGTGCCTTATGGGGT
>JAYTRQ010000161.1:0-2077 GCA_043746125.1 Armatimonadota bacterium
GCGGGCCTTCCCACGCCCGGCCCACTACCCATCCGGTCGGGCAACTCTCCCGAAAGGGACCCTCACGCCCCGAAAGGGGCAATCGCGAAAGGACACTTCCCGTGAACCCGACCAACCTGATCGAATCGCTCGTCTCCCCCTTCGTCCAGGGCTTCGTCACCCTGGCCCGGATGGAAAGCCCGTCCTCCTCCGACGCCGACGTCACGGCCAAAGTGGACGGCGACGTCAAGCACCTGCTGCGGAGCCGCATCGGCTTCGCCGTCGACCTCCTGTGGGGCTACCCCGCCTTCCAGGCCGACGCAGACGCCCTGATCGCCCGCGTGGTGGCCGCGACGCCGGCCGCCCCTTTCGCCTCGCTCCAGGGGGGCAACACGGCATGAGGCTGACGCCAAAAAACCTCAAAACAAAGTTCGCGCCCTTGACCGCTTCTCAGTGGCGGTCCCTGGGGACGGGCACGCTCGCCCTCCTCGCCACCGCGAACCAGCAGTGGCAGCACGTCGCCGGCACGCCCGGCCTCCACGTGCCGTTCTGGCTGACCACTCTCATGCAGGCTCTGGGGGTCGTCGTGCCCATGCTCTCCCGCTCCCTGGACCGCAGCAACAGCGGCACCGGGGGCGGGCTGGCGGGCGCGACGAAGGTTGGAGAGTCGAACTCGGGGGCCACGCCCCCGGATGCAGGCGCGGCCCTGCCCGTGCCCGGCCTGCTGCCGGCCCTGGCCGGGGCGCTGACGCCCATCGGGCAGTACCTGCTGACCGCCTACGCCGCGAGCCTGGTGTCCGACCAGCACAGGGCCGCCGCGACCGACGCGACGCTCGCCCTCGACCGGACGGCCCTGCTCGCCGGGGTCGCGGCGAAGGCGGACGCGGCGGCGGGGACTGCGGCGGCGGGGACTGCGGCGGCGGCCCCGGTGCCACCGGCTCTGTTGCCCGGCAACGACCTGGACCCGAACCGGTTTAAAACCGACGGGACGCTGAAGGAGGCGTGACGTCATGGGTGACACAGGCGAGGCGGTGATTTGTTGCACCGAGTCGCCGAAGCACTGGCACGTGACCGGGCCGGCGGGCGCGGTGAGCATTCCCAGAGATGGGCGGTGGACGTTCAGCGGCGATTACGAGCGCCCGACCTTCTCGCCCTCGGTCAACGAAACGTGGGGCAAGGAGGGGAAACGTGGGGCAAGGAGGGCCAGTCACATGCGGATCTTGCGGCTGACCCCTCTCCTCATCGGAACCATTGCTTCATCCGGGACGGACGGATCGAGTACCTGGGCGATTGCACACACGCCTACGCCGGCCAGACCCATGACCTGACAGCGTTCCATCGCTCCCAGGTCTCGCCCAACCAGCACGACCACTTCAAACCGCAGGAGAATCTCCCGATGACACCGACATTCGACGACAGCCACCTCAAGGGGGTGGACATTTTCCACGGGGACGCCCCGCTCGACTTCCACGCCCTGGCCGCCGCGGGCGTGGCCTTCGCCTTCATCAAAGCCAGCCAGGGCGAAAACGGCCTCGACCCGCACTTCGCCGACAACTACGCCCGCGCCAAAAGCGTCGGCATTGTGGCCGGCGCCTACCACTTCTTCATGCCGGGGATTGACCCCGTGCGGCAGGCCCAGCATTTCCTGTCTGCGGCCCCGCTCGTCGCCGGGGACCTGGTCTGGTGCCTGGATGTGGAAACGGCGGGCGGCAACATCGGATACGACGCGTTCCGGTGCGCCGAGGAGATCAAAGACAGGACGGGCCGATGGCCCATCATTTACTCGGGACGGGCGTTCTATCACGACAATCTGGAGGGGCACTTCCCGCAGTCCGACCACACGCTCTGGATCGCCGAGTACGGCCCGAAGCCGGACGTGGACTGTGCCTTCTGGCAGTACACCGACCACGGCGACTACCCGGACAACCTGCCGCTCGACTCCAACGTCTTCTACGGGACGGCGGACGACCTCAAGGGCCACTGCATCTAATCTGGTGAACCACTGCATCTAATCTGGTGAACCGCTGCATCTGGTCGGGTAAGCCGCTGCACCTGGTCGGGTAAGCCGCTGCACCTGGTAAGGATTGAACGCCAAACG
>JAYTRQ010000162.1:0-2074 GCA_043746125.1 Armatimonadota bacterium
CGGCCCGCTGGAGATACCGCCCGCGTATGAGACGCGCCGCTGGCTGCGCCTCTCCTTCCCCCTGCTGCTGACGGCGGGCTTCCAGATGGTCCTCGCCCAGACCGACATCCTGACCGTCTCCGCCCTGCTGCCCCCGCGCGACGTCGCCGTGTATGGTGTGGCGGCCAGATTGGCCCGTTTCATCAGCCTGACCCAGTTCTCTGTTTACCTCGCTCTCGGCCCCTCTCTCGTCGAAGCGCACGCGCTGGGTCGGCACGCGGCGGTGCAGCGGGCCGTCTCGGCGGCGACCCGCTGGACTTTTTGGCCCGCCTGCGCGGCCGCCGTCCTGCTCGCGGCCTGCGGTCGTCCCCTCCTGGCCGTCTACGGGGCGGGCTTCGGCGCGGCCTACGGTCCCCTCTGCGTCCTCAGCCTCGGTTTCCTCGTCAACGCCGCCGCCGGCCCCGCCATGGTCATTCTGAACATGACGGGGCATCATTACGTCGTGACAAAGGTGAGCGGCGTCACCGCCCTCGGCGGCGTCTGCCTGAGCCTGCTGCTGACGTGGCGGTTCGGGGTCTTGGGGGCGGCGGCGGCCTCCGCGCTGACGATGACCGCATGGAATGTCTGGCTGGCGCTCGCGGCGCGTCGGCACCTGTGCGTCAACGCCTTCGCGTTCCCCGTCGCGGTCAAGGAGGGCCGCAACAGGGGGCGCGGGTAAAAAACAAATAACAGCAAGTGGAAAGTTGATCAGGGGGTGGGGTGATGCCGCAACAGGTCCAGTCGGGGCGAGTCAAAGTCCTGTACATCGCGGGGGAAGGCCGGAGCGGCAGCACGCTGCTGGGACGACTGGCCGGCGAGATCACCGGGGCGGTCCACGTCGGCGAACTGTATTTCAGTCTGGAGGCGGGCTTCCGCGGCCGCACCCTCTGCGGCTGCGGCCGCCGCCTGCGCGAGTGCGACTTCTGGAGGGCCGTCTTTGAGCGGGGCTTCGGGGGCTTCGACGGCCCGGACACTGACGGGTTTCTCAAGACGAAGCAGTCCCTGGAGCGTGTCCGCACCCTGCCGCGCCTGCTCTCCCCCTGGAAGAGCGCCGGGGACGCGCGGCGGCTGCGGGATTACAGTCAGGCCCTCGACGCGCTCTACTCGGCGGTCCGGGAAGTCTCCGGCGCCGGGGTGATCGTGGATGGTTCGAAAAACGTCCCCTTCAGCTACATCCTCGCCGGCGCCCCCGCCGTCGATCTGCGGCTGGTTCACCTCGTCCGCGACAGCCGCGCCGTGGCGTTCTCCAACCGGCGCTCCAAGCCCGACCCCTCCCGGTACCTGGCGACGGGCCTCCTGAGGCGGGACAAACCCCCGCGTGTGGCGGCGTCCTGGAGTCTCCTGAACCTGCTGCTGATGCTCCGCCCGCCCAGTCGTCATTACTTGCGGGTGCGCTACGAGGACGCTGTGCAGGACCCTGCGGCGGCGCTGGCTTCCCTCTGGAGTTTCCTGGATGAGCCGCCCCCCAAGACGAGTTTTCTGGAAGCGTCCCCGCTGACCCTCCGCACTGGCCACACCGTCAACGGCAACCCCAACCGCTTCGAGGCGGAGGTTGACATCCGGCCCGACATGGAGTGGCGCCACAAAATGCCCCCCCACGACCGGCGCCTGATGACCGCGCTGACGTTCCCCCTGCTGCTGCGCTACGGCTACCTGCACCCGACGCCGCCGGAGGTGCCGGAAGAGAACCGAGCGCGCATCCAGCCCGCGCCTGTGCTATAATAACCGCGTCTTTATCTTAAACCGACGACTCCGAGGAGAAACACCTATTCATGGACCGAAAGCTGCACCAGGACCAGGAACCCCAGTTCGACATGGACACCTTGCGCGCCCGCTGCGATGCCTGGAAGGCGCACGGCGCCTCCAAAGTGATCATCGAGTGGAGCACTGCCACCGGCCCGACCGTCTTCTATTATCCCGCTGGGGAGCGCATCCAGGGTGTCAAGTGGATCGCCGCTGTCGAGATCCACAACTACAATGAGGTCTACGCCGACTTCGTCGAGCTTAAGCTGATCCCCCAGCTCGTCGAGGTGATCCATGCGCGCGGCCTGGCCGA
>JAYTRQ010000163.1:0-6646 GCA_043746125.1 Armatimonadota bacterium
GGTTAAGAAGCCAGAGCGATCTGAGTCTGCGAAGGCAGACTTTGTGCCTTCGTTGCTGCGGTTTCAACCGCCGGTCTATGGTTTCTACACAGTCTCTTAGACGCGGTGCAGCCAGTGGGGATGCCGCTGAGTGAGGCCGAACACTTCTGACCGATGAGGATGTGAGGTTTGCCGTTAGCGTCAAGGATCGTGTTGGGAAGACTAATGGTGACGGGGGTTATGGTCGGGTTGTAGGTGACGAGCGTGTTGCCGCTGCCGTTGGAGCCGACGGCCGTACCACTGCTGAGGGTGTAGATCGCGCTCGGCGAACACGACACGCTCACGCTGGTGTCCGCAGCCACCGCCCCCAACACGTACTGGACGCTGTGAGTTGAGGCATCCGCCGGCTTGGAAACGCTTCCGCCTAGCCCGTCAACGCAGGCGGAGGTGACAGGGCCATAGTTCATGTTACTGTGGCAGGGGGCACTGCAATCCTGGAGGACGATGGCGGCGGTGGGGGGCGGGTCGGTGATGACCGTCTGCCCCTGCGCGGGCTGCCAGGTGAACTTGGCGATGAGCGGGTTGGGCTGACCGGCGGCAGTCGTGGTGGAGACGGTGGCGGTCCCGGTGGTCGCGTGTCCCTGGGCGTCGGGCGTGACGGTGGTTCCGGCCACGCCGCTGTATCCGGGGAGGGTAACGCTCTGGTACACCAGGTTGGTGGTGAAGGGGGAAGCGCCGCCGGCGGGGACGGCGGTGACGGTCCCGCCGCTGAACGTGACGACGTAGGTGCCGGCGTGGGCGGCGAGGGGCATCAGAAGAAGAACGATCACGCCGCTAAGAGCGACGCAGGAGCGGAACAGACGCAGGAGCGGCCAGGCGAAGGAGGGAGCGCATGAAGTTCCCCCAATCAGACAGCGACGCAAGATGCGATGATCCCGAACGGCTATGACCGAAGGACGCTCTCGTTTAGCATCATGTCTCACTGTAACACAGATCAGGCGTAGTGTCAAGCGTTATTTTGGAACCACGGAAAAGGCGTCAGATCATGGACCGAGCCTTCAAGTCTAAATAGTGGTTAATTAAGTCCGCGCTCAGGTCCTCAGGGGGACTGTCTATGGTCCAGACGCCTCGGCGCTTCAGGACCGAGATCGCCGCCCGGCGCTCCTGCAAGACCTGCTGGGCGACGGCCTTCTGGTACACGGCCGCCCCAGCATCCGGCACGGCGCGGGCGGCGGCGAGGATGTTCGGGTCGCTGACCGTCACGCAGACCAGGCGGTGCATGTCGGCCAGCATCGGCACGGCGTCTAAGATCTGGGCGGATGAGTCGGGGTCTACCAGATCGCTGAACAGGACGACCAGTGAGCGCCGCCGCCACCGAGTCGCGAGCGACTGGAAGGCGGCTTTGTAGTCAGTCTCGACCATGCGGGCGTCCAGGTTGTACAGGCTCTCTAAAATGCCGTAGACCTGAGCTTTCGATTTAGCAGGCGGCAGGTAGACGCGGACGTCGGCGTCGAAGGCCATCAGGCCGACCTTGTCGTCACTCGCGGCGGCGACGTAGGCCAGCATCAGGGCCGTGTTGACGACGAAGTCCAGCTTCGCCATTTTCTGGACCGGCTGGAGCATGTTCCGGCCCGTGTCGAGCAGCAGGACGATGTTCTGGGAGCGCTCGGCCTCATACTGGCGCGAGATCAGCTTACCCCGCCGGGCGGTCGCGCTCCAGTCTATCTTCTTGTACTCGTCGCCGGGCACGTAGTCCCGCAGGCTCTCAAACTCGGAGCCGCCGCCGCGGATCCGGGTGGAACGGATGCCGAGCTGCATTAGCCGCCCGCGCCGGGCCAGGAGTTCGTACTTGGCTGTCTCCACCAGGTTCGGATAGACTTTGACGGCGCGGGCGGCAGGGAACCGGCCCTGCCTCGTGATGAGGCCAAGCCGGCCGGGATACTGGAAGTAGACGTCGCCGAACGCGAAGTCGCCTTTGGCAGGCGGGGTGACGTGGTAGACGGCCCGGACGGGGCGCGGGTCGGGCGGCAGGGTCAGGGTCTTCTCGCTCGCGCCGGTCTGCTCGAACGTCGGCGGCGGCAGATCGCGGACTGTAACGCGGAGCGGCTGCGTCGAGGCATTGCGGACCTCCAGGGTGACGGGGTTGGACGCGCCGAGCGAGAGCTTGTCGTCCACGGTGCGCGTCAGGGTCAGGGCGGTTTCGGGACGAGGCGCGGCCAGAAAGTCCGCCACGGCACAGGCGGCGAGCAGTGCATTGTAGATCAGGACGGCCGTGAGCAGCCACGGGGCGAGGCCGACGAAGAACAGGGGCACCGCCCCGAGGGCGAGGAGCAGGACAAGGCGGTATGTCAGGCGCATACCGTATTATAGCGGCCGGAACGTCGTACGTCAACGCCCTCTTGAGTGAATGTGAGAGTCAATAAAATAATTATTAAATATTTTAATGTTGCTATTGACTTTCTTAACTTTATTAGCCATAATATTAGAGAAAGTAAAAAATGACACAGCCATTACCAAATAAATGCCCTTTGTGCAGTGGAAGCCTAGAGGTCACTGAGATAAGCTGCCTCGGATGCGGAGTGCAGATGCATGGGCAGTTTGCGCTCACACCTTACCGCCAGCTCGACGCCGAACAGCTCCGGTTCATGGAGACGTTCCTGCGCTGCCGAGGGGTCATCCGGGACATGGAGGCGGCCCTAGGCATTTCCTACCCGACCGTGCGATCACGGATGGACGCACTGCTCTCAGCCCTCGGCTTCACGGACGGACCGACCGCACCGCGTCCCCCCGCCCCCATGACAGCCGGGGAAAAGACAGCCCGGCGCAAGCAGATTTTGACCGACATCGAGACTGGCGCAATGGACGCCGAGGCTGGGCTGAATGCCCTGCAAGACCTGTCTGAACAGACAAAAACCGGAGACACACCATGATCACACTGGAGCGGCAAGAGCACGAGGAGTCCCCTCGCATGAACACACACGGACATCTGGCGCTTCTGGATTTGGAGCACACTTCCCAAGAGGAGCTTACAATGACAACTTCGACGATGCACACCGACCCGGTCCAACGCACGGCCTTCGACCGAATCTTTGACAAGGGTCTGCTTCTGCTCATCCTTGCGACGGTCGGCGCAGTCGCCGCCTGCCTGGCCCACCTGTAATGGAACCGGGACCGGAATCGATAACCCGAGTGACCGGGGAGACCAATGCCGCGCAGCGGTTCTGGACCTTCCCGGTTACGCGCATCTTCGCATTCCTGCTATTGTTCGTGGCTATGGCCGTTGTGGTCGGTCTGCCTTTAACCTGGCTGCTCCACGCCCGCCACGTCACCTTTAAGCGCGACCAGGAAGTCGGCGGAATGCTCGGCGAAGCGCTTCAAGCGGCACTAGCCCTTGCCGCATTCCTGATTATGGTGCGCTGGGCGGACCGGCGGACGCTCGTGTCGGCCGGGCTGACGCGGCAGGGCCTGCTGGCTGAGAGCAGCATGGGCTTCTTTCTCGGCGCGGCGCTCTTCTCCGTCACCATAGCCGCGACGCAGGCGCTTGGCACTTATCACGTCCTGCGCGTCAACCCCCACTTCCAGTTTCTGGTCCCACTCGTGCTGTTCCTCTTTGTCGCCATCTGCGAGGAGATCATCTTTCGCGGCTACATGTTGCAGACTCTGGAATCGCGCTGGGGGTCGGGCGTGGCCGTCGTGGGTTCGGCGCTGCTGTTCGGCCTTGCACATCTCGCGAATGACGTCCCCAGCGCGACGCCCGCACAGAGGCTGGCCGGTCCGGTCTACATCGCATTTGAGGCCGGCCTGCCGATGGGCGCAGCCTTTCTGCTGACGCGCCGCCTGTGGCTGCCCATTGGCCTCCACTGGGGATGGAACTTCTTTGAGAGCGCCGTCTACGGAACGGCGGACTCAGGGATGCCCGTCAGTCCGACCCACACTCTCCTGTTCTCCAAAACGGCCGGCCCATTCCTTCTTACTGGCGGCCCATTCGGGCCGGAGGCCGGACTTCCCTGTCTCCTAGCCGGTACCGTCGCCGGCCTACTCTTGCTGCGCCTAGCCATCCGCCGGGGGCAGTGGCGGCCCCGGCATCGCCCGGCCGCTCCCCTTTCCCTAACGCCCACTTAAGAGGTATTCCCATGAGCGAAGAAAGCATTCTCATTCTCAACATGCTCCGCGAGGGCAAGATCACGGCCGAACAGGCCGACTCGCTGCTCCGCGCGGTCCGCGACACGGCCCCCCCCCCCACTGCAGCGCCTCCCCCTGTCGCGCCACTGCCGCCGACACCGGACCCCGCCGCGATGGCCTCCATGCAGGCGAAGCTGGCCGAGTTGCAAGGGAAGCTTGGCGACTTACAGGGCAAGTTGGGGGCGGCCCAGACGGTCAAGGCGGCCGGACAGGCGGCCTCGCTGGCGGGGAAGGTCTTGGACCACATTCCGCGCCCCGAGCTGGATATGAGCAAGATCAACAAGGCCGTGGACGAGGCCATGCGCGGGCTGAACTCGCTCAAGAACGACGCCATCCGCACGGCCAAAACGGCAGGGCGACAGGCCGCCCAGGAGGCCCGCCGTGCCGCCAAAGAGGGCCGGAAGGCGATGCGGTTCGATCTCAACGTGGACTTTGGCCGGAGCGATGGTGAGAGCCGGCCGGTCAACCTGGCGGGACTGCCAGAGGCGAGTGAGGCCGGGCACAGCACAGTCACCTGGGCCGGAGCGGACCGGCTGATGGTGGAAAACAAGTACGGCGCGATTAAGATCGTCGGGATCGAGACGGCGGACGGGTCAGTGGAGGCGACATTCATAAAGACGTCCTGGGCCGGGAGCGACGCCGAGGCGCGGGTGCTGCTTCAGCAGGTCTTTCTGACCCATCAGGTGGAGAACGGGCGCTGCAAGATCGCCGTCGCCGCACCGCTGGACGCCCGTGAGCGCCTGACGGTTGACTTCGAGATCACCGTCCCGCGCCACCTTCCCCTGGAAGCCATGACGACGTTCGGCGATCTATCGCTCCACGGCGTGTCCAGCGCCCTGACCGCGAAGTCCGGCGCGGGAGCCATTCACCTCGATCAGCCGTTCCCAGCCGGCGGGGAGACCCGCGTCACGTCCGCATCGGGCAGAGTCAGCCTGCATGGCTGCAACCTGCCGGGGAGCGCGCTCCTGGTGGAGACGACCACTGGGGACATTCACGGAGAGAATCTGACGACGGAATCGCTCACATTGTCCAGCCGTAGTGGGGACTTGACGGTCCACAAAGCGCAGGCGTCGGGGGCCGTATCTTTCGAGTCAGCAAGCGGCGACGTGTCCATCACAGGCGGCTCGTCCGGCACACGAGCGCTTGTCCGCACGCAAAGCGGAAACGCCCGCGTGGACGGGCTGCGGGCGGAGCAGATCCAGATCGAGACGGTCAGTGGCGACGCTGAAGTGCGCGGTGCGTCGGGGGCTTTGACGGTGAAGACAGTCAGCGGCGACGTCAAGGCGTCGGCGGTGGAGAGTCCGGCTGTTTCCCTGCTGACCGTCAGCGGCGACGCAAGGTGGGTGATTGATGCGCCGTTCTCCGGTTCCTTCTCCGGCACGACAGTCAGCGGCGACCTGGACCTGACGCTGGCAGGCGGATCGGATGCGCGGGTCGAGATGAACACGACCAGCGGCGGGCTAACCCTCTCCCTGGCGCTGTCGGACGCCGTCATCACGGACAAGCACGCGGCGGGCAAGATCGGCGGGGGGGTCGGCAGTATTCGCCTTCAATCCGTGTCGGGGGACTTGAAGATCGGCGAAGCTGGCTGACCGCCCTGAGACGGTGAAAGGGGGCGCGGCATTGCCGCGCCCCCTTTGTCGTTACGTCCATGCCTAGTTGCTCTTGAAGAGGCGCTTGCGCGAGCGCAGCAGCATCCCGACGAGGCCCAGGCTGCCCAGGCCCATCGAGGCGACCGAACCCGGCTCGGGGACTGCGGCCGGGCCGCCGTGGCAGGGGTTGCTGCCGGCACAGTCGGTGATGGTAGCCGACGCGCCGTTCTTGTCGGCGACGTAGATCTGGTTCTGGACCGGGGCCGAACTGGACTGCACATACAGGTAGCCAAAGCTGCCATATTGATCGTGGCCGTTGTGGCCGAGCTGCGAGAGCATGTCCTGGCCCGCTGCCAGAGGGGCGCTCGTATCCTGCCAAACGATCTGGCCGTTCTGGCTGTAGGCCGCCATGGTCGGCGTGTGCTGGTTGTAGTCAATGGAGCCGTTGTTGACGACGGGGTTGCCGTAAGTGCTGGCCGCGCCGTTGCCGACCGCGCCGTCGTGGTAGACGATACCGCTGGAGTTTGGGGCATCGCCGAAGAAGATCTTCTGGGCGCTGCTTCCATTGTCACCCGCAAAGCCGAAGTTTGAGGCGAACGTCGTCAGGCCGGCCTCATCGCTGACGTTCTTGAGGTCATACTGGTAGGTGTACAGGCTCTTGTCGCTGTTGGCGAACACATTCGTGTAGAGGGTGAAGGTGCTGCCGTTGCTAAGGGTGCCGTTTTCGGTGCAGCTCGATACGTTGGTCGTGCCGACCGGGACCGACCAGGCCAGCGTCGCGCCCGTGGCGGACAGGGTGAGGGCGGCGGCGGCCCCAGAGAGGGCCAAGATTTTGGAGAAGTTCATCGGGTGTACTGCCTTTCACGAAACAAAAGAGTGAATGTCGTCACACC
>JAYTRQ010000164.1:0-2071 GCA_043746125.1 Armatimonadota bacterium
GGCGGGGCCACCCTGCTCAAGCACCCGGACCGCCTCCGCGAGATCGTCCGGGCCGTCCGCGAGGCCGTCCCGCCGCACGTCCCCGTCTCGGCCAAGCTGAGGTTAGGCTGGGACACGTCGGATGCCATCCACGAGAACGCCGACAAGGCCGCCGAGGGTGGCGCGGCCTGGATCACGATTCACGGCCGGACCCGCGCCCAGCGCTACGACCCGCCCGCCGACTGGGTCCCCATCGGCCAGGTCCGGGCGCGGCTCGGCATCCCCGTCGTCGCGAACGGCGACCTGTGGAGTCTGGGCGACTTCCGGCGCTGCCAGGACATCACCGGTTGTCGCCACTTCATGCTGGGCCGGTGCGCTCTGGCCGACCCCCGCCTGCCCCGGCGCATCGCGGGCGTGCTGGGCCTGGCCCCCTGTCCCCCCGACGGCGACGACGCCCTGCCTTTCGACTGGGAGCCGCCTCTGCGCCGCCTGGGGGCTCTGACCGCCGCGCTGGACCCGTCCAACGTGGATGCGGTCCTCCTGCGCCTGAAGCAGTGGCTCAAGATCGCCAGTTCCTACGGCGAGTTCACGGCCTTCGATACGATCAAGCGGGCGGTGACGGTGGAGGAACTGTTCGCGGGGCTGGCGGGCGCTTTCCAATCCTGACGGTGTAGGGGCGCTGCTTGCCGCGTCCTCTTCTCCTGCCGCGCCCCCACCCAGACGCGTCTCCTGCCCGGTTCCCTCCGGGCCTTCTCCGACTCCCCCGTCAGGTCCAGTGGGGCCAGAATTTGGGGTGGAGTCAGGCAGGAGAATGGCAGGGAGGCGGCGAATGGGAGACTCTCGTCAGCGAAGCAAACACCATGCACATGTATCAGCCGTTTGACTTGGTAGCGGGTCTAGTACCTTGTCATGGTAGAATGGATAAGTCTGAGGAGGCTTATCCATGTCCGCGAAGAAATATCATGTCCTCTTGACCGCGCCTGAGCGCGAACAACTGGCCCGCTGGAGCGTCTCGCAAAAGCACTCCGCTCGTGAGCGCAAGCACGCCCGTATCCTGCTCCTGGCTGACGAGGCTCCAGAAGGCGGCACTTGCACGGATGCAGACATCGCCGCCCAGGTCAAGGTCTGCCCGCTCACCGTCAACCGCGTCCGTCAGCGGTTCGCCACGCGCGGGCTGCAACCTGCGGTGCTTCGTAAAGTCCAGAAGAAGCGCAAGGCGCGTCTGCTAGACGGGGCGGACGAGGCGCACCTGATCGCCCTGGTGTGCAGCGCCCCGCCCGAGGGCCATAAGCGCTGGAGCCTGCGTCTCATGAAGGACACGCTCATCGAGCAGCAGGTCACGGACACGGTCTCACACGAGACCGTGCGCCAGACGCTAAAAAAAATGAGCTTAAACCGTGGCTAAAGAAGTGCTGGTGTATCCCGCCTGAGCAGAATGCCGAGTTCGTCTTTCGCATGGAGGACGTGCTGGACGTCTACCAGCGGGCCGCTGATCCAAAACGGCCTCTGGTCTGTCTGGATGAAGCGAGCAAGCAGCTTCTCTCCGATGCGCGGCCTGCGCTGGCTCTCGCCCCAGGGCGGCTGGCACGTCAGGACAGCGAGTACAGCCGAAACGGCACGGCCAGCCTGTTCATGGTCTCCGCCCCGCTGCTGGGCTGGCGGCACGTGGAAGTCAGGGATCGGCGCACGAGTGTGGACTTTGCTCAGGTGATCAAAGCCCTCGTGGACGACCAATTTGCCGAAGCCGACAAGATCGTGCTGGTCATGGACAATCTGAACACGCACACGCCCGCCAGTCTGTACCAGGCGTTCGCCCCTGCGGAGGCGAAACGTCTGGCGGACAAGCTGGAAGTCCACTACACGCCCAGGCACGGTAGTTGGCTGAACATGGCCGAGATCGAGTTGTCGGTACTCTCGCGGCAGTGCTTGGCGGAACGCATGGACAACAAGGCCAGAGTGAGACGGGAAGTGGCCGCCTGGCAGGAGCGTCGTAACACTCACGCAGCCAAGATTGACTGGCGGTTCACGACGGACGACGCCCGCGTCAAGCTGAAGAAGCTTTACCCAACTATTCTACCCTGACACTCTACTA
>JAYTRQ010000165.1:0-6619 GCA_043746125.1 Armatimonadota bacterium
CGCTCAGCGTCGGCCACGTCCTGAAAGAGCGCGTAAATCGTTTGCAGTGCCATCTCGCGATGCCTCCTTGTGCGTCTCCAAGAAAGTACCCGGCAGGCAGACGGACCAAACGGCTCTAGTGGATGGGGTCGGGGACAAACGTCTTGTAGACGAGGTAAGAGTTCAGCCCGAAGATGATGACCGCCAAAGTCCACCCGATGGCTTTCGTCGCCCAGCCATTCACGAATGCGCCCATCTTGAGCCGGTCGCCGGTGAATTGGACGAGGGGAATGACGGCGAAGGAGAGTTGCACGGACAGGATAACCTGACTGAAGATCAGCAGTTTGCCTGTGCCTTCCATGCCATAGTGGCTGACGATAATCAGCGTCGGCACGATCGCCAGCATCCGCGAGATCAGCCGCCGCAGCCAGGCCGGGATCTGGAAGTGCGTGAAGCCTTCCAGAATGACCTGCCCCGCCATCGTCCCCGTCAGCGTCGAGTTCTGGCCCGAGGCCAGCAGGGCGATTGCGAACAGCGGCGTCGCCAGGCCGACGCCCATCAAAGGCGTGAGCAGTTTGTAGGCCCCCTGAATGTCTCCGATCTCATGGTGCCCGCTTCGGTAGAAGACGGCGGCGGCCAGGATCAGAATGGCGGCGTTGACGAACAGGGCCAGCATCAGTGCGACCGTCGAGTCGAGATAGGAACTCTGGATCGCACCTTTGATCTCACGGTCGTCTCTCCCGAAGCGTCGCGTCTGCACGATGGAGGAATGCAGATACAGGTTGTGCGGCATGACCGTCGCCCCCAAGATTCCCAGGGCGATGTAGAGCATGGCCGGGTCGCGGATGATCTCGGCATGTGGCACGAAGCCCGCCAGGACTCCGAACCAGGCGGGGCGGGCGTAGACCATCTCGATGGCGAAGATCACCATCATCGTCCCGATCAGCGTGATGACGAGTGCCTCGACGTACCGGAAGCCCTTGCCCTGCAATGCTAGAACCACCAGGACGTCCAGCGCGGTCAGCGCACAGCCGATGATCAGGGGGATGTGGAACAGCAGGTTCAGCGCGATGCCGGCGCCGATCACCTCGGCCACGTCGCAGGCGACGATCCCGACTTCGGCCGAGAGCCACAGGAAGATCGAGACCGGCTTGCTATAAGCGTCACGACAGGCTTGGGCCAGGTCGCGCCCTGTGACGATGCCTAGTTTGGCCGAAAGCGCCTGCAAGAAGATCGCCGTGAAGTTGGCGATCAGAATGACGGATAACAGCCGATAGCTGTAGACCGAGCCGCCGCTGATGTCGGTTGCCCAGTTGCCCGGGTCCATGTAGCCGACGGCGATCAGATAGCCCGGCCCGAAGAACGCCAGGAACCGCCGCCAGGCGGTCGCGTCCTTGGGGACGACGATGGAGTGAAAGACTTCCGGTAGGGATGGACGGCGGGATGGCCCGTTCCAGCCGCGCCCGATACCGTGGTCGAGTTCGGAGGCTTCTTCGACAATGCTCATATTACGTTGTACTTCCCGATTTTAATGGAGTGTCACTCCGAGGCCGGCGTCACGAACACACTGCCCGCCAGGGATGGCCCGACGACGTGTTCTCGGTCGGCCACGCGGACCGTGAGCAATCGGTCTATGTCGTCCAGAGCAACTACAGTTACGACCGAGCCGAGGCGCATGGCGCGTGCGGACAGGTCACGCAAAACGGCGGCGTCCTCGTCTTTGACCCGGCCGATGGCGACGGTCTCGCCCGGCCGGCAGTCGCTCAAGGCGCGGAGCCGCTCCTCGACCAGCGTCCCGTCGGCGCGGGGGATGGGATCCCCGTGTGGGCACGTCTGAGGGTGACCGAGCAGGGCGTCAATGCGGGCCTCGAACTCCTCGGAGATGACGTGCTCCAGCTTCTCCGCCTCGGCATCCACTTGATCCCACGTGTAGCCCATCGCCTCGGCCAAGTAGCGCTCCAAGAGCCGGTGATGCCGGATGACTTCCAAGGCGATCTTCTCGCCCGGCGGCGTCAATCGGACGCCATGATAAGGCGTGTAGGAGACGAGGTTCAACTGTGCCAGATGCTTGAGCATCTTGGAGACGGCAGCCGCCGTCGTGCCCGTGCGTTCGGCCAGGGCGGACGTGGAGACCGTGTCGGTCTGTGCCTGGAGCTTGTAGATGATCTTAACGTAATCCTCGACGACGGCGCTTTGCATAGTCGCTCTCCAACTTATAGTTTAACCCTGGTTAAATATCGGTATCAGTATACCGTAACTTTAGGGAGTTTAAACGCGGCAAACAAAAAAACGCCGACCCCAAAGGGTCGGCGCTGTGAGTGGAGCCTGTCTTAATGCCGCTCGCTGATCGGAACGACGTGCAGATCGCGCAGGCCGGTATAGATGGCACGGGGGCGGATCAGGCGGTTATCTCCCAGCTGCTCCAAGATATGCGCTGTCCAGCCCGCCACGCGGGAGACCGCGAAGACAGGCGTAAACAGGTCGGTGGGGATGCCCAGCACATGGTAGACCGAGGCGGAGAAGAAGTCCACGTTGGCCTTGAGCGTCGTCTTGCCCTTGGCGGCCAGGGCCTTGTCGGCAGCCTGCTGGACGCGCTCGCTGATCTCGTACCATTTGGCGTCGCCGCTCGACTCGGCAAGCTCCCTGGACATCTCCCGCAGGGACACGGCGCGAGGGTCCAAAGCACGATAAACGCGGTGCCCGATGCCGGGGATCTTCTGGCCTTCAGCCAGCATCTGCGTGACGATCCCTTCGGCCCGATCCGGCGTACCGATCTTCTCCAACAGGTGCATAACGTTGACATTCGCGCCGCCGTGCAGCGGCCCGGCGAGGGTACCGACAGCGCTTGTGACTGCGCTGTAAGCGTCGGTCAGGGTGGCGATCGTGACGCGGGCGGCGAATGTGCTGGCATTCAGCTCATGGTCGGCATGTAAGGTCAGGGCGACGTCCAGGGCGTGGGCCTCGGTCGTGCTCGGCTCCTTGCCAGTGAGCTGGTACAAAAAGCTTGCCGCTGTGGACAGCCCCGGCTTGGGTGGGATCGGCTCCTCGCCCTGGCTCAAGCGGTACAGGGCTGCGACCATCGTGCCCATTTGGGCCGTGACCCGCAGCGCCTTGTGCCGGTTCGCCTCCATGCTCTCATTTCCCTCCTCCGGGTCGTAGAGAGACAAGAGGGACGTAGCCGTCCGCAGCGCGTCCATTGCGGGGGCCGTCCTGGGAAACTGCCGCAGCAGGGCCAGGGCCGGGGCGGGGAGGGCACGGTTTCGGTCTAGATCCGCGTTCAGCGCCGTCAGCTCAGTCTGAGTTGGCAGCTTCCCGTTCCACAGAAGGTAGATCACCTCTTCAAAGGTCACATTCAGGGCTAGATCGTGTATGTTGTAACCCCGGTAGATCAACTTGCCGTTTGTACCGTCTACGTCACAAATAGACGACTCCCCGGCAATCACGTTCTCCAGGCCCTTTGCGAACTCTTTATCGTCTGCCATATAAGAAAAGACCTTCCTTGCGCGTACAGCGCTTATCTCATTTTACCCAGTTTTTCGGCCCATTTTCGCCCGCGTCCGTGAATCCACCTTGCCGAACCAGGGAGCCGTCTGCCAGAGTGCCCCCGGAAGCAGCATCGCCGTCCCACTTGCCTGCCACCGACATCTTCGTGCCGCAGCAGGCGCACGTCCCGAGCATAGCCCGTCGCCTATTTTTCATCAGCGTCCGGGTGGCGGAGAGCATCTCCTGTTTGGCGCGGCAACGCACGCAATAGCCTTGCAAAGCGACCTCTTGATAATATTTCGGTAGGATAAAAATGAGGAACGCAGAATTATAACACCGGCCACGCCGCTTGTCAAGTCTGAACTTTTGCTACTCTCGCGGCGTCTTGATGGTAGTTTCGCCGCACCCGTGTTATAATGAAAAGTCACCCGCAGGAGAATCTGTCCTATGAAGACCCGCAGTTCTCGATTTGTCGCTCTGACTACCTTGGCCGCCCTCACAGTCGTCGCTTCCGCCGCCCTGACCGGTCCCTCTCGCCCCGCCGGAGCGGATGCACCTAAGGCTGTAGACCCTGCCCAGGTCAAGACACTCTATGGCGAGAAATGCTCTGCCTGCCACAATCTGCCGAAGCCTGAAGAGAAGGGCTATACGCGGCCGGAGTGGCATCGCACCGTCAACACGATGCTGAACAAGTATCACGCCTCCGACTCGATCTCGCCCACCGAGGCCGCCCAGATCGTGGACTATTTGGCGACGTTCGCCCCAAAAAATAATATGGCAAGCGGCAGACGCGGCAGCAACCCGTGGGCCACGGACGGCCTTGACGTCTGGACCGACGCGCCAACGGCCACGCGCGTCTATAATTTTGAAGCGGGCGGTCTTTCCGCCGGTCTGGCCCCCGTCGGCTCCGGAACGCCCGGCCCAGCCCCCGTCTGGCAGATCGCGACGGACCGGCCTGGTGCGGACGGCTCGGTCGCCCGCGTCTCTGCCCCTGCCTTCCGGGTGGATCGCTTCGCCCTTCTAGTAGACCGGGCGGACCAGGGGCGCAACATGGACGTCCGCGTCCGCTTCCGTATCGAGAGCGGGAAGTCCAGCCCCGCCGTCGGCCTCGTGTTCGGCTATGCTGACCCGAACACGTACACCGTCCTGCGCTGCAACCAGATGCTGGGCGACCTGGCCCTGATCCAGATCTCCGGGGCCAGCCATACCACTGTTCAGCAGACGCCGCTCGTTCTGGCCCCCCCCGCCCCCAATAATGGGGGAGCCGGATTAGGAGGGGGAGCCGGAACGGGCAAGACGGGGGCCTCTCCGGGTTCCCCTCTGACTCCCCCATTATTGGGGGTGGGGGGGCCTCCTCCCGCCCCTACGCCGCTTGCGCCCGGCTGGCACACGCTGCGCCTGTTGGTCCACGACGGCCAGGTGCGTGGGTGGCTGGACATGCAGAAGCGAATCAACACGACCCTGCCGAACTACTCCGGCGGCAAAATCGGCCTGTGGAGCCAGGGCAACACGTCCGCCTCGTTCGACGACTGGACCGTAGACTTGTATGACGACACAAAGACGCCTCCTCTGAGCTAACGCCCTCAAAGGGCCGCGCCCGTATCAGGTGCGGCCCTTTTTTGCCGCCTGTGGTATTCTAGCGAAAGGAGGGAGCCATGATCGCGTTCCAAGACTTCGTCCCCCAGCAGTTGCAGCCGCCCGGCTTCCTCACAGCCGCCAAGTACGCCCCTATCAGCCAGGCCGTCCAGGTCGCGAACGACTGGATACGCCAATACGGCGTGAAGGTCCTGAACGTAGAGACCGTCGTGCTTCCGAACGTGTACCGTTTTGGAGAGGAAGGCACGGGCGATGCCGATCTTCACGTTTCGGGCGACACCAGCAGCGACTGGTATCAGTTCGTCCGCGTCTGGTACACCCGCGAATGACGCCCGCTGTCAGAGCGAAATGGGTCAAGCGGCGGCGCTGGGTCACTGCCGTTGCCCTGGCGCTCCTCGGTCTGCTTCTCCTGGACTACCTCGCCTATCCCTTCCTCGCCCGGCCCGGCGGCCCGACTCGGAATCAGGCCGAGAACGGGCTTTGGCTGCGCTACACCTGGTACTTCGGCCAGAAGAGCGATGCTCATGTACAATTACTGGCCCAGCGCCTGCAAGCCGAACAGGTGCGCTACGCCTATTTCCACGTCCGCAGTATCACGAAGAGCGGAACGCTTAAGTTTCACAATCCAGACGCGGCGCGGCGGCTGGTGTCCGTACTCCACCGGCAAGCGCCCGCCGTCAAATTGCTCGCCTGGGTATACGCGGGCAATGTGGAGGGCGAGGGGGCCGTAGACCTGTCCAAGCCGGACGTCCGCCGGGCGATGGTCGGGGAGGCACGGTGGCTGGTGACTACGTGTGGCTTCGACGGCATTCAATGGGACTACGAGATCTGTCCCGATGGCGACCGGCATTTCCTAGAACTGCTCCAAGAGACGCGCACCGCCCTGCCGCCGGGCAAGACGCTGTCCGCCGCCGTGCCGATGTGGCTGCCGAGTCCTCTGCGCCGCTTCGGCTGGAGCGACGACTATTTCGTCCATGTTTCGGAGGCGTGTGACCAGATGGCCGTGATGTGTTACGATACGGGGTGCTACCTGCCGCGCGGCTACGTCGCTCTGGTTCGTCAGCAGGTGGTCCACGTCTCGGCCGCCGTGGCGCGGGGCAACCCGCGCTGCCGCGTCCTGTTCGGCCTGCCGACCTACGCGTGGGGCGGCCTGTCTCACCATGCTTACGCCGAGAATATTCGTATGGCCTTGATCGGGGTGCGGGAAGGTCTCGCCGATCCCCGTGCCTGCCCAGCCGTCGTCGCGGGCGTGGCACCCTTCGCCGATTACACAACTCAGCCGTCCGAGTGGGAGACCTACGAGAATTGGTGGCTGCGCCCGTGACCCAAACTGAAACTCTACGCCGCCGCATCCGTGCCTGGCTCTGGCTGTTCCTCGCCGGCCTGGTCCTGAGCGGCGTCACGGCTATCCCTCTGACCGCCGAAGTGGGTCTGCTGGCGCGTCTGGTCGGGCACGGCGACAACGGCCTGACCCTCTGGGTGCTGCGGGTGCGGGACGGGCTTCGCGAGACGGACGCCCGCTACCCCTTCCTCGCCTACGGCACGGACTGGCTGGCCTTCG
>JAYTRQ010000166.1:0-2063 GCA_043746125.1 Armatimonadota bacterium
TACGGACCGGACGGACCGTCGCACCTGATCGGCCAGCGTCTGGAAGGCGATTCCCTTGTAGGCAGCCGCCAGGCCGCTGGACAGGGCATCACTCGGCCCGTCCTGCTCTTGAGTCCGCCGGAAGTCCGCCACGGCCTCCTCAAAGCGCCGGGCCAGGAGGTGCTCGTAGCCAATGAACGGGATGCGCCCACCACCGGGATAGCCGGGCTTCGCCGGCAGGTGGAAGCGATGCAAGGCGTACAGGAAGAAACAGGCCCGCACGCGCTCGTAGAGGCTCCTACTCTGGTGCCGGAACGCTTCCAGAGCGTCGCACTCGGCCAGTAGGGCGTCGGCAGAGGCATCCTGGGCGAAGACGTCGAGCGACCGGTCCCGCGTGGCGGGATCGGCGGAGGTGATGATGGTGACAAGGGTGCTTGGCATGGGAGGTTCCACGAGGGTCAAGGGCGAATGTCGGGTGGGGGGGGCCCGCCCTCTCTCAGTCGCCCGTCAGGCGGCGGGCCGGTCCATCTCCCGCTGTGCCAGCAGTTCGCACAGCCGGGATAACACCTCGTCCCGGTCCCGACCGCTCAGAGCCAATGCGAGCTGCGCGTTCAGCAGACCATAGCGGGCGTCAATCGGGTAGCGCCTGCCCTGGACCTCTAACGCTAAGTAGCGCTCACGCCCCGCCAGACAAGCCAGCGCGGGCGACAGGCCGACGCGGGCGTTCGGGTCGGCCGCCGTCCGCAAAGCCTCCTCAGCCAGCAGGTCCATCACGCCGGGCGTCAGGACATGCAGGCCGAAGAAGCACAGGTAATGCCCCGCCCGCAGGCCCGGCACGAGCAAGGACGTCTCCGCCTCCGTCGGCGTTGGCTTTTCCACCACGGTCTCGATCTCGTAAACGCCCGGACGGGACGGGACCCGGCGGCCCCCGACAGTCCCAAAGTACGGCAGCAGGCTCTCACGCGTCGGCTGGACGCCCGACACGGCGCAGCCCTCACGGGCGGCGGCCTCGACGACCTGGGCCGCACAGCCCTGCCCCAAACGGCTTAGGTAGAGATGGTCCCCGACGAGGTGCAGGAACGGGTCGGCCCCGACGAACTCCCGGGCGCACAGCAGGGCATGACCGTAGCCACGCGGCTCCGACTGCGGGACGAACCGCAGGCGGGCGGCGTGTTCCCCCGCCGCCTCGCGGTAGACTAGCTCGTCACCGGGGCAGAGGACCACGCAGACCTCCTCGATGCCCGCCCCCAGGGCCTCTTCCACGAGGACCGATAGGACGGACTTGGTCGCCCCGTCACGGTCTACGAGGGTCTGGAGCGGCAGGGTCCGCTGGGAGCGGGCGGCGGCGGTGATGACGGCTTTAGTCGTTTTCAAGCGTGAACCTTCCATTATCGGGGCCGGTAATCCGACTTGGTATGATTAATGCACAGGAGAGCATTGAGTAGTTGAAAACGGCGTTGTTGCATAAACCGGTGAGGCCCCTCTCCAGCGCTCAACCGGCACTGGAAGTGCCGGTCTACACGGAGGAAGTGCCTCCGGCACTCAAGGTCTTGCAGCCCCGAAGGGGCTTTCTCCGAGTGGACCGGTGTTTTAACACCGAGTTTTTTCACACCAGGTTCTTTAACACCGGGTTCGGGGGACGGTGAGCGGGCGACTGCATTTATGCAACAACGCCGTTTTCAACTGCTCGAATACGGTTTTCCTGTCTATCATACCATAAAGTCCCGCGCCGCATGGAAGCAGCCGCCACTCCCGCCTGGGGGGGGGGGCCGTCGCAAGGAAGCACTGACCAATGGACGACAACGAACTGCCTGGCTCCGGCGTCTCCCTCGCCGAGTATTTCCGCATACTCCGGCGGCGCCGCGCGACTATCCTCCAATCCTTCGTCCTCCTCAGCGTCGTCGGCCTCGTCCTGACGAGCCTCAGCAAGCCCCTCTACCAGGCCAGCGCCAAACTGCTGGTCGAAGGGCCGTCGCTGAACGTCAACACCGTGGACAACGGCAACCCCATGTCCAGCATCCTCACGCTCAATCAGCAGCAGACTGTCGCCACCGACGTCGAAGTCCTCCAGGCCCAGCCCCTCC
>JAYTRQ010000167.1:0-2057 GCA_043746125.1 Armatimonadota bacterium
GGTCTTTGTAGATGTCGAAAAAGTGGACGATCTCTTTCAGGATGTGGGAGGGCAGGTCGGACAGGTGTTCGATGCCTTCAAAGCGCGGGTCGGCGGCAGCCACGGAGAGTATTTTCTCATCCGGCCCTTTCTCGTCCCGCATCATCAGGACGCCGAGCGGCCGGGCGGCAATGAGACAGCCGGGAAAAGTGGGCTGGGTCGTGATGACCAGGATATCCAGCGGGTCTCCGTCCTCGGCCAGCGTGTCGCAGATCCAGCCGTAGTCGAAGGGATAATAGAGAGGCGAGTACAGGGTACGGTCCAGCTTGAAAACACCCAACTCGTGGTCGTATTCGTACTTGTTGGACGACCCCTGCGGGATCTCAACGATCATGTTGACGATGATCGGCGCCTGGTCGCCCAGTGGTACTTCCAGATAAGACATGGCCGCCTTTTGGACAGACTACGCCTGGATTCCTTCTTTTCCGCCGTTCCGCCCTCGATGCTGGGGGAGTCGGAGTCAAGACAAGACCGGAAAGGAGAAGGGCGGCCACGGGGGGCCGCTCCTACGGGGCAAGGGCACGGGCAGTCTGCGTCAGCCTCCCGGCTGGGCTTGCGGATGTGTCGTGTTCGATTGGCTGCGCCCGTTCAGGGTGATGACGATCTTCCCAGGCTGTGAGCCGCCCCCAATCGTGATGTGATATTTCTCCTGCAAAATGGGCGTGTTGCTCGGTGCGCCTTCGTCCGGCGGGGCGTACTGCCAGGAGACGTGGGCCGGATCAGGGCTGTCGTCCAGAGCATTGTGCAGAAGCTTGCCTTCCAGGCTGCCGTCCTGAACCATCGTCATCAGAGAGGCGGGATACTTGCCGTTCTGCTGGTGATAACGGACGACGGCCTGCTGGATCATCACGCCGTCCATGCCCGCCTTGCCGGCTGTGATCCCAATGCCGAGGACGCTGTTCTTGGAAGGGTGGTCAATCTGGCTTTTGATGCTGCGGACGAGGACGACGCCCCCAATCAAGATCAATAAAAAGAATGTGCCACAGCCTATTCCGAGCGCCTTCCATGGGCCTCCACTTTTAGCCGGGGGCGGTGGTCCACCGTAGTAACTGCCGGGGGGGGTCTGTCCAGGGAGGATGCTCATGGGGTGAATCCTTTTGTCTCGCGTCCACGTCTCGTTTCACGCTCATTATATCACGACCCGGCTGACCAGGCAAGCGGTTTTACGGGTTTCGCGCGAAACCCGCACCATTCCCAGGCCGGTTGGCAGGGATGATGCACGTTAGGGCTGGATTCCCTCACGTTTTTTCCTCCTCTAGTTCCTCCCCTCTCCCGCCGATAATTGAGACCAGAAATCGCGCGCTCGGCCCCCCAAGCGGGGGCGGCCGGACACGGCGGGAGGAATCAGATGCTCGCACTCACACAGGTCTTTGGCAGGGAAAAAGTGGTCGGCGTAGACATCGGCAGCCGCTTCATCAAAGTGGTGCAGGCGGAGGCGGGCCGCAGCCCCGGCTCGTGGCAGATCTCCAAGGCGGCCGTCGGCCCCACGCCGCAGGACGCCGTGCGGGACGGCATCGTCATTGACCAAGCCGGCGTCGCGGCGGCCCTGCGCGGACTGCTCCAGGGGGCCGGCATTGATGCCAACGCCGCCGTAGCGGCCATCAGCGGGGCCAGCGTGATCGTCCGCCACGTCAAGCTTCCCAAGATGGCCGAAGCGGTAATGCGGAAATCCGTGCGCTTTGAAGCCGCGAAACACATCTCGTCGTCCATAGATGACAGTATGATCGAGTTCGAGATCACCGGGCCGGTGCCGGGCGAGGACGACAAGATGAGCGTCATGCTCGTCGCTGCCCCGAACGACATGGTAGAGTCTCGCCTGTCCGCCCTGGCCCTGGCAGGCCTGGAGTCGGTAGCAGTAGACATTGAGGCTTTCGCCTTGCAGCGTGCCCTGCTCGATCTGTCCCCCACCCGGCCCGGCGACGGGGCGACGCTGGCCCTGCTGGACATCGGCGCGACGACCACCGACGTAAACATCGTCACCAACGGCCAGTTTGCTCTAACCCGCAACATCCCCATCG
>JAYTRQ010000168.1:0-2051 GCA_043746125.1 Armatimonadota bacterium
CGGACGGTGCGGCCCGTAAAGGCCACGTCGTCTACGAGGACCAGCCGCTTGCCTTCAATGTCGAACGGGATCTGGGTCGTACCGACTTTGGGCTGATAGGTGCGGAAGTCGTCACGGTAGAGGGAAATGTCCAATTGGCCGACCGGAATGGAAGTGCCTTCAATGCGCCCAATGGTCTCGGCCAAGCGTTCAGCCAGGGGGCCCCCTTTCCGCAGGATCCCGACGACAGCGAGGTTCTGAACACCCCGGTTCTTTTCCAGAATCTCATGGGCGATTCGGGTCCAGGCGCGGCGCATCTCGTCGGCGTCCATGATCACGGCGGCAGGCTGTTCAAAGTCGGAGGGCACGGGTTCGCCTCAGTCTAGCGGGCGCAGAAGGGGGGCGCGACAGGGGCAAGCTCCGGGGACGGAGCGAAGCTCAGGGGACGCTGCCTTTCTCGCCTCGCAGGACGGGATTAAAGGTCACGATCTGTGGCTATTATAGCAGGCGACAGAGCGTTTGTCAAGGCAGATGGCGGCCCCGGACGATGCACAGTGAGAAAGGCGGCAGGGTGACAGGGCCTGGCGGGGTCTGCCGGTGAACAGGTGGCATATCTGGGTCCGGGTAGCCATGCGCTTTGTTCGGGTGCCAAGCGTATTGCGCCGGCGAGTATTGGTATAGGTCCACAGGGCCGATAAATGAGGAGAATGCCCCGTCAGTCTGGAACCGGACGTTCACTGCGTGTGCCTTCTTCGGGTCCTTGTTAATGAGCAAGACCGACCACTGCCCATCGGGCCGGAGAAGGGGGTAGGCCGTCACGAGTGGCAGGCCCAGTTGGCTCCGAACGTCGGAAGCAGCACGATAGACTTTATGCGGGCCGTTCGTGCCGGGCTGTACCCATTGCTCGGTCAGCATCTGCGCGGCGTAGTATGTCGGCAGAGGCCGGCGGGCCTGCGACTCCTCATCGGCCAGCCACAGGGCCAAGTTGCCCCACGTATCACACTCCTCAACCTCGTGAATGGGCACGCTCGGCTCACATCCATAGGCGTACGTGCCGCTCCCACCGAGCGTCAGGAACTGCGCGGCGATCTCAGCGTTGAGCAGTGCGCCGGGCATTTCCATTTCTGTCTGCCCCGCGAAAGCGGAGTAGCCGTACTCAGTGATGAGCCACGGGATGCGCCGGGACAGCCCTTCGCTCTGCAAACGGGCCAGGGCGTTTTGGAGCATCCCCGGTTCTAACGCAAGCTGAGGCGCGGCAGGGCTGCAGACGTTGTCAAAGGGATACCACTCGAACGAGAAGAATGAGAAGTCGTTCAGGTGTCCCCTCGCCTTCAAGTAGCCCAGGAAGCGGTTCAGCCACGACTGGTTGCCCCGCGAGTCCGGCCAGGCCAGCCAGCCGTCCACGGCAGTCTGGAAGCTCGGCCCGCCCAGTTTCAGGGCCGGGTCTATCCGGTGCAGCGCGTCCGCCCACTGCACGTAAAGAGCGCCATAGTCTTCGGGGCTGACATACTGGCCATCCGGTTCTTCTCCCAGTTCCACCTGCGTGACGGAATAGCCTCGCGCCTTCAGGTACTTAATCTCGGCAACGGCATTGTCCGGTGTGTCGTACAAGACGCCCGCCGGCGTCAGCAGGGGCAGGCCATTCGTCAGGCCACTGGCGAAGATGCGGTCAAAACCGGGCTGCTCCACGCGCGGGTCCCGGTCCTGCGCCCGGTGCCAGGGGTCGGTAGACGAGGCGAAGATCGGCGTCTGCCGTTTGCCGTCCTTTGTGTGCCGCACCCAATCCCGGAGTTCCCCCTGCGCCCCAAGCATCCCCACGCTGATCTCGCGAATGGCGTAGCCCAGGCTGTCCCGGACGTCTCGCGACCCGAAGGGCGCAGTCCCTGAACTGGACGTCATCCAGATGCGGATGAAGCGAGCCGAGATCGGCTTCACACTGAGCCGCAGGAGGACGTCCCCGCCCCTCGCACTTGTCACGGTGCCACTCGGAAAAGTCTGCCATTTCCCGCCGCCGAACGTATCGTCCAGGCCCTGCGCGTCCGGGCTGTGGCTCTCTCCCTGCCAGTATTGCA
>JAYTRQ010000169.1:0-2046 GCA_043746125.1 Armatimonadota bacterium
GCCTTCTTGTATCCGGCGGGGATGGCAAACGTGGACGCGGGCAGGGGAGCCTTCGAGACCGACGTCACGGTGGACTTGAACGTCGTGTTTCCCATCGGGCTGCCCGTTGCGACGATGTTCGTGATGAGGGGGTAGCCCTTGACCTTGTTCAGCAGCGATTGGGTGGCTGCGAACGGCCCACCCCCCGCGAGTGACGGCGGGGACGGCAGGTCCTGGGCGGCCCAAATGTCGCCCTGGATGATCGTGCCGGGCTGCGAGGCCAGGGTAGCCATCATCAAGTAGTGGCGGGCGGGATGGCCCTGGATGGTCTTGACAGCGCCGACGGGCTTGACCGTCGCCTGGAACTGGCCTGCCGCCGCGCTCTGGTAGGGCCGCGTGGTGTAAGTGTGTGCGACCCGGTTGAGCGTGACGATTTTTTGGGTCGTGCCATCATAAAGCACCGTGACCTGGCCGAGGTCGGCACGGGTCTTCTTGCCGCTGAAGTAAACGATGGTCTTGGACGGCATCAGTCCGGCCATCATACCTCCTCCATGCGACATGGCCGCCCGCTGCTGGGGCGTCATGGTCTCCATGTAGGCCTTAATCTGGGGGTTGTCGATCTGCGTCGTCTGGGTCACCTTCAGGTCGGCGTGGGCGGCGACGGACAGGGCCAGCAGGGCGGCGGCGAAAAGGGTGGGCTTCTGCATCGGTGGGCGTTTCTCCTCGGTTCCTCTACGGCCTGAAACGGGTGGGGGTTCCCGGCGCGTCAGATGAGCGCCTGAAGTTCTTTGTCGTCCGGGAACGTTTCTTTGGCGAGGGCAATGAACTCCGCCCGCATCCAAGTAATCTCGGTGTAGGCCGAGTGGGTGACGTGGCCCCGTGCGTCTTTCGTGGTAACAAGCATTTGTTGACAGTGGAAGCAGATGATCACCTCAACACATTCGTGTCCACGCCAGGCACGAAAAGCGACACCGGGGTTGATCAGGCAACTGACGTCGTTTGGCCCAAGATAAGTGCGCGAGTCACCTAGCAGGTGCGCGAGTTTAGCGGCGAACGGCGGCCCAAGGGTGTGGCCCTGGAAGAGCAGGGGGTAGTCCGCGATTTCCTGACGCATGGGGACGTCTTCCCCGTCACGGCTGTCATCCAGTCGGAACGTCTCCACCCGATCCGCCCCTCGCAGTATGGAGAGCGTGTGGTCGCCTAATTCCCGGCGCGGCCCCTGCACGAAACTGATTAGGGGGAAGACGACCAGGAGCAGGAAGACGACGAGGACCGGGAGGAGGCACCCGAAAAGGCGTTTGCGCTTGCGCGTCATGGCATCTTCACGCTGAACCAGCTGCGCGGGCCATCGTAAGTCAGAACGACGTGCTGCAAAATACCCCGGCCAATGAGGCACTGTACGTCCTGTCCGATGAGTGATCCACCGACCACGTCCACTTCAAAGGCGATGTCCTGTGCGAGAACAATCCGAGTACGATACTGGCCTCGGATCAGAGGCTGGACCGTGGAGGCGGTTCGGAGGCGGGCGAAAGAAAACGGTTCCATGTTGAGCGGCCTGAAGACGTCGGGTTCTACGAGGGTACCGGGAGCGCCGGTGTCGATCATGCCAAGCAGGGTGGCGAACGGCACGGGTTGGCCCTCCGCACGCAATACTTCCTGAACGTCTAGGATAGGCTCAACCCGCACTTCTAGAGTCGGGCCGTCTAGTATTCGCTGAATGCGTGGCAACTGTTCGCTCTCAGTCTGCCCCATTCAAAGAGGAACCGCCCACATAGACCGTGTCGAACTCGTTCTGGACGCGCTGTACCATGAAGGCGTCTAACCGGAACCGCTTGTAGGCTTCTTTGAAGGCATCCTCCCGGCGCTCATAGAGGCCGACGATCTCGCTGCCTTAATAAGGACGTATTTGCCGGGTGCGTCCTGAAGCCTCTGGGCCTTGTGGGCCTCGTAGGTTTCCAGTTCTCGCTTAAGAGACTGTATAAAAAGCAGAGCGGGCGATTAAAACCCGGCGATTAAAATCGCGGCAACGAGTGCACAAAACCTGCCTCCGCAGGTTAAGAGTCAGGT
>JAYTRQ010000170.1:0-2046 GCA_043746125.1 Armatimonadota bacterium
GGAACCCCGAAATGTCTTGATGCTGCGCGCTCGCTGCACTCATCGGCACGACCTCCCCGTCCACCCACTCGCCGGCCGTGTTCTCGTCCAGCCACTCCAGAAACTGCTCATACGTCACTTTCTCCGCCGGGGGCGGCTTCGCCAGGCCATACGGGTCTTCAATCACGATGGTCATCGTTGCTTCACCCTCTCCGCGCCTCTATCGCCTTGCCCCGCAGATACTCCACGATCTGGCGCATCAAGTCTGTGTTCTGGTCGGCGTCATGGACGACGCGAGCGCTGACGCGGCCTGCCCCGTCAACATAGGCGGTGGCGTAGCCGCCGAAGCTCTTGTAGAAGGCAGTGACTTCGGACAGTTCCGGGGCGACCTGGCTCAGATCGCTCTTGAGAAGCAGATAATCCGACAAGCTGACGCTCGGCTCTGAGTCCATCTTTTCGTCCAAGTGGTCATACCCGCCGAGAGCGCGGAGCCAGTCCTGGAACTCGCTCAGGGAGAGGTTCAGAAATGTCGGCAGGGCCTCTTCCTGTCGGGCGATGTAGGACTCAAAGTAGCCGAAGCCGATCTTCAGCCTCTCCCGGCGATACCAATCCATTGCTGCTGCAACGGACGCGCCTATGTGAGAGATCGTGCTGTCATGGCGTGGCAGTTCGTAAAGCGCATCAGGCGTGTCCGGATGGAATGCGATCAAGTCCGCGTCAATCGAGGCCCCGATGACGATGCACTCGCGCAGCCTCATTTCGCTGAGAACGTCGGAGCCGTCTTCCCACGAGTGGGCGTTCTCGGCAAGTTGGGACCAGCGACTGTCTAGGTCCGCGACAATCTCAGCGGGGCCATACATCCACACGAAGCCGCAGTATTCGCCTCTGCCGAGTTTGGTCACGAACTCTCTGTAGCCGTCCGGGAAGCGCGCGCCGAGTTGCGCTTCGGCAGCATTCACTTCTTCCTCCAAAAAGGTGGCTAGCTTGTCGGTCACAAGGTAGGTATCCGCGAAAGACACAGAAAGCTCCTTTATTCAGCCGCGAAGGCCAGGCAGGCGCGCAGGTCCGTCGCCGTCAGGTCCGGGAAGTCTTGCAGGATCTCGGCCTGGGTCATGCCCGACGCGAGATATTCCAGCACGTCATAGACGGTGATCCGCAGGCCGCGGACGCACGGCTTGCCGCCGCGCTTGCCGGGTTCAATCGTGATGTGGTCCTGGTAGTTCATGTGTGATACTCGGCGTTGATCTTGCCGCAGTCACGGCACGATTGTGACCGTGCCAAATTGGCGGAAGTGGTGGTCGAAGGCAAACGCCTCGGTGATCTCTAGCTTCTCCATGATGACTTTGCTGGTGCAGTCGGTAAAGCTCCACCCCTTGTCAGCGTAGCGCGTGAAGACTTGCCAGGAGACGCGGATGTCGTCCTCGGTCAGATAGTAGATCGCCGTGAGCAGGCCGTCAAAGAACTGCTGGCCGAGCGTCAGCGCGCGGCGGTTCTGCCCCCGCGCCTTCAAGAGTGTCAGAGTCTCGTCGATGACGTAGTCCGTCGTGATCAGTGGTTGCGTTCTTTCCGTCATCCAACGTGCCGCCGCTGAATGATGCTTGTCTCCAGGCACGGTGACGGAGAACCATCCGCCGGTGTCCGCAAAGATCATAGCGCCCCCTCGGGACCGCCGTACAAGATGCGGTCGTGGTCGGCCCCGTCGAATGCCTTACCGCCCGGCTCCATCGGCATTGCGGCGATCTCCGCCAGGAGCTCAGCGACTCGGCGCGGGTCGGGTCCGGGCGTCGGAGTTTGGGGCAGCTTTTCGGCGTCCAGCGTCAGTCTCACCTGCTTACCCTCTGCCAGGTCCAGGCTGGCCAGCTCTTCCGGCTGCACCGGGCGAAATCTGCCCGCTTCATAAACGGCCTCTATGGTCATCGTCATGGAAGTCTTGCCCCTTTAGGTATGATACTCGGCGTTGATCTTGACGTAGTCGTAGGAGAAGTCGCAGGTCCAGACCGTGGCCGCTTCGCCGTCGGGCTGATGGAAGTCCACCAAGATCTGCACTTCTTTGGCTTTCATGGCTTC
>JAYTRQ010000171.1:0-6552 GCA_043746125.1 Armatimonadota bacterium
GGTGGAAGAGTTCCCAGGCAGTGTCGTCGAGGCAGAAGAAAGGCGCTCCATCGTCGTGAACGAGGAAGCGCCGATTTGGGCTGACTTGTAGAAGCGTAATCTCAGGTCTAGCGGGCGGGAGAGAGGACCCAAACGGTCACATGGCGGCGGCCGACACTGTTCGCTTCCGAGTAGGTCGTGTGGCCCAGGTCTATCCGGTGGCCTTTGATCGCGCCGCCCGTATCGCCGGCCACGGCGTAACCATAGCCCTCAATGTAAAGCTTGGAACCCAGATGGATCAGGCGCGGATCCACGGCGACGACGCCATAGCCGGCCCGCATTCCGTTGGCGCACAGGCCCGCCGAGCTGCCCTCGTAGGGCGAGTAGCCCGTCGCAACCATGTCGAACCGCTGCATCCGCTGGTAGGTCCCCGCACGGGACGGGAGGGCGCGGGCCTCGCGGACGCGGATACCGGCCAGCGTCTCCTGATCCTGTGGGGCGCGAGTCACGCAAGCTGAAATCAGATCGCGGTTTGTCCGATTGCCGTTGACGAAGCCCGCGTTGTAGGTCTTTGTCAGGATGCCGGGGACGCCGGTATGCCCCGCCTGGATGTGGCCGGGGGCGACTTCACGGCTCATCTTGAAGACGGTCTTGAAGGGGATCGGCTCGGTCTCGGCCTGCTTCTCAAAGTGGACGCGGGTGATGACGATCTTCTGGCCGGGCGCGAGGGCTGTGTAGGGCCTGGGGACGATGCGGTCGTCGTCGCCCCACTTAATGCCCACCTCGGTCAAAGCTTCCCCGACGGTGGCCTTGGTCGTTTCCAGGCTGCGCGGGCTTTTGGGACCGTCTACAACGGAGATGGCGGCGGTGTGCGTCAGAACCGCATCCGAGGCCAGTGTCGGTGAAGCGGTTCCGATGCCCGTACTTGCGGGACCTGTAGGCTTGGCATCCTGGTCCGCCAGAACGGCGAAGGGGGCCAGCAAGACGGGTGCCGCGAAGAGCGAGGCGACGGACAGGTAGCCAATGGCGCGGGCCGTTTTCGAGTTTCGCAAATGGTCTCCTCCTAGGGGTTGTGGGTTGCACGCGCGGCGTCCTTCAGGATTGCCGGGACTGCCGTGCGCCATGCCGGGACGCCTTTGGGCGAGCCGACCTTTGCTTTTTCCGAATCATTCATTAGGGCCAGTGCAGTATAGCCAAGAACGCGCCCGCTGTCAAGGTGCGGAATCACGCCGAGCATGAACGCTGCTAATTATTAGCAGAAAAACCTCGTAAAAATAGGTGAAATATTCTTGACTTCCACGTTAAACTATGGTATATTAGAGCAGATTTACGAACATACGTTTGAGGATTAGGTGTAGAGAGGAATTGGGAATGGACAAGAAGCAGGCGCTGGATCTGGCGCTGGCACAGATTGACAAGCAGTTCGGCAAGGGCGCGATCATGCGTCTCGGGCAGGCCGAAAAACTGGTGACGGAAGTGGTCTCGACCGGATCGGTCGCGCTGGACGTCGCGCTGGGTGTGGGCGGCATTCCCAAGGGGCGCATCACCGAAATCTACGGCCCGGAGTCGTCGGGCAAGACCACTTTAGCCCTGCATCTGGTGGCCGAAGCGCAGCGCCTAGGCGGCATCTGCGCCTTCGTGGACGCCGAACACGCCCTGGACCCGCAGTACGCGCAGAACCTGGGCGTGGACATCAACAACCTACTCGTCTCTCAGCCTTCGACGGGCGAGGAGGCTCTGGAGATCACCGACGGATTGGTCCGGTCCGGCGCGATCGCCCTGATCGTCATTGACTCGGTCGCGGCCCTTGTGCCCAAAGCCGAGATCGAGGGAGAGATGGGCGACAGCCACATGGGCTTGCAGGCCCGCCTGATGTCCCAGGCCATGCGGAAACTGTCCGGCAGCGTCTCCAAGTCCGGATGCGTGATCATCTTCATCAACCAGCTTCGCGAGAAGATCGGCGTCATGTTCGGCAACCCGGAGACGACGCCCGGCGGCAAGGCCCTGAAGTTCTACGCCAGCGTCCGCCTGGACGTCCGTCGCGTGGAAACGCTCAAGCAGGGCACGGACATGGTCGGCAACCGGGTCAAGGTGAAGGTGGTCAAGAACAAGGTCGCCCCGCCGTTCCGCCAGGCCGAGTTCGATATCATGTTCGGCAGCGGGATCAGTCGGTCGGGAGGAATTCTGGACATGGCAATCGAACTAGGCCTCGCGAATAAGTCCGGCTCCTGGTTTACCTACGGCGATCTGCGGGTCGGCCAGGGCCGGGAGAATGCCAAGCAGTTTCTGGAAGAGCACCCCGAGATCATGGCCGAGATGGAAGCCAGGGTCCGTGCCCTGACCGTCGGCGAGGTTGATAAGCTGCCGGCCACATTCGAGGCCGACGACGTAGACGCGCTGGCGCTGGCAGCCTAGAGCACGAGCAACTGACCTGGTTTAAGGAGAATTGTGACATGGCCTTTGATTTCAAGAAGAGTCTGATTAAGGTGCAGGGCGGACAGCAGTACCTCCCTGTGTCTGCCCGGATCGTTTGGTTCCGGCAGGAGCGGCCGGACTGGGGTATCCACACGGAACCACTGGAGATCAACCACGAGAAGCAGTACGCGATCTTCCGGGCAACCATCTACAACGCCGAGGGCCGACTGATGGCGACCGGGACGAAGAAAGAGGACGTCAAGGGGTTCGGCGACTTTATCGAAAAAGCTGAGACAGGGTCGGTCGGTCGCGCCCTCGCTTTGTGCGGCTTTGGGACGCAGTTTGCCCCGGAACTCGACGAGACGCGCAGCGGCCGGTTCGCCGACTCCCCGCAGCCGACGGGCGGCGGCCGTTATGGCAACAGCCCGAATGGCGGCAACAACCCAAATGGCGGCAATAACCCGAATGGCGGAACGGGGCGCTACGGCAATGCTCCACAGGGCGGTGGGAATGGCGATGGGGCGCGGTCCAGCCCGCCCCGTGAAACAAGCAGCCCTCAAGCAGAGGCGCGCTCCGCCCCGCCCCGCGCAGAGGCCCCCCGGCCAGAACCCGCTCGCCCCGAACCACCCCGGCAGGAAGCGCCCCGTCCTAACCCAGCCCCAATCCACGACGAGGGCGAGGACGATTTCGAAGCATTGATCGGCGCGGGCGGTCTGAAAAATGCGAGCGAAGACGACCCGTTTGGTGATGACGACGGCGCCGCACCGGCTCCCACCATCAAGGTGAGTGCCTCTGCCGGAGCAAGCGCGAATGGGATGCCCGCCTGTGCCGGCTGCAACAAGGCCTTAACCAAGGCGCAGCAGGAGCTGTCCATCCGCAACTACGGCGAGGCACTCTGCCCCGGCTGTCAGAGAGACAAGAGCCGCCGACCCGCTCTAGCCGAGCGGTAAAGCATAGGAGCATGGAAAAGCCCCACCTCTCACTCAAGAGGTGGGGCTTTTTGCCGTCGGTTACCGTCCTCACTGCTTTAGCGGGAGGCGATGGCAGGGTGAATGGACTTCTCGATCTGGCCAATGACGGCGGGGTTGGTGACGGGGATTTGTAGGCGCTGGCCGGGGACGAGGGGGGTGTTACCGGCGAGATGGTTGGCACGGGCTATCTGCTCGACTCGGTCTAGGATATAAGCATTCGGATCACCATAGCGATGGGCGAAACCGGTCAGCGTGTCACCGGGGCGCACAGTTTTGGTGATCAAGATTGTGGCCGGGAGCGTCGAGAGCCGGTAGCTCTGCTGGACCGTTTGGAGCAATGAGGCGGCGAATGTGAACAGGAAATAGAGCAGCACAGAAGCCACAGCGGCGGCGAGCAGAGCGGCCTCAAAGCGGCGGAAGGAACTGAGGCAAGGCGAGCGGCGCGAAATGCGCTCCTCGCGAACGTCTTTCAAAACCAATTGGGGGCGTGGAGGCGCGGTCATAAGGCGGGAACGGTCTTCACAGCGATCGAAACTCATCGGAACCATAATCAATCTCCTCACTACACATCGCACAGGCAAACATTAGTTTGCACTGAGGACAGTATACACAAGATATGGACCAGTGTCAATGCGATTTTGCCCATATCAAGAAAAAAACAAACAATTGTTTGACTAAGTTCCTACATTCGGTGGTATAATCCCAGCAACGGCAATAACTCGCTTTTATTCGACTCTATCATTCATTCATCCCAAAGGAACGATTATGCAATCATTAACTGAGAAACAGCGGCAGATTCTCGAGGTCGTTCGCACTAATATCGAGCAGCACGGCCAAGCCCCCACCGTCCGGGAGATCGGCGTCCAGGTCAACCTCAGCTCCTCCTGCACCGTCAAGAAGCACCTGGACAGCCTGGTCGCCAAAGGATTCCTGCGCCGGGACCGCTACAAGCGGTCGCTGGACCTGATGGAAGGCGGCGAGCGGGTCGCGATGGGCCGCTCAGTCTGTGTGCCTCTTCTAGGGCGAGTCGCGGGTGGGGCGCCGATCCTGGCGGATCAGTCACTCAGCCCGGAGATGCTGCCGCTGCCGGTCAGCCTCCTGCGGCGTGGCGATCAAACGGGGCGCAATCTGTTTGCTTTAGAGGTCTATGGGGACTCGATGCGGGATGTGGGAATTGGGGATGGAGACATCGTCGTGGCTCGCCGGCAGGAGACGGCGAGCGATGGGGACATTGTGGTCGCACTGCTGGGCGAAGAAGCGACGGTAAAGACGTTCTATCGCGAAGCGGTCGGCTTTCGGCTCCAGCCGGAGAACCCGGACTACGACGCGATCTTTGCGCCTGACGTGACCATCATGGGCCTGGTCGCCATGTCCATTAAGCGGTTTTAGGGCCGGCTGACTGGCGGCGCAGGATCAAGAAAGCCAGTGCGTAAGAGATCAGGCCAATCGCCAGATATGTCAGGCCCGTGCCGATCCAGAGCGGCCAAACTCCGTAGCCTGCCATCCCGGGAAAGACGTCGTGGCGCCCAAAGGTCCGCGGCGAGTTCAGCGTGTCGGTCAACTGCCATAAGGGGATGAAGGGGCATAGGAAGAGAGAGTTGATGACCGGGTTGCCCGCCGCGGACCTTTGGGCGTCCTCCCCACTCAGAAGGGCGTAGGAGAAGAACGGCAGGGCAATCGCCAGTACGACCGCCAGGTAGGTCAGGGTGAGCGACGACCAGCGATTACGCAGCAGAATGGATAGCAGGAAGCCCAGGCCGGAGATTCCGACGACGATCAGCGCCAGCATAGCCGCCGCCTGCTGAAGCACATCCGAGACAGGAGGGAGTGCCGTTCGCGGAAGGGGAACACCTCCATTGGCTATGGCTGTTGGAGCCAACCCTTGCGCTCGGAGGTACAAGGCTCCAAACGACGTCCCCACGACTACAACTAACAACAGCAGGGCCAGCGGCAGACCGGATGGCAGCGTTGCATCCCCAAACACCCGGCGTGGGGACCAAACCTGCGCGAGAGCCGAGATTTGAGACCCCCACGCCTCCCGATCCCCAGTCACCAGAACCGGCACGAATAGAATCAGCACAACGGCGGCGATGCTGGTCATCATCATCATCTGGATTGAAGGCGTGAGTGCGTTAACCGCCGGCCCGGCTCCAAACAGGATGCCGCTGCCGAAGAAAACGATCAGACCCGCGAAAAGCAGGGTGATGACACGCAGGGCGAACGCCTTCCGGTGAGGGAAGTCTTCCAGTCGGTTGATGCAGGCTAGGACCAGCAGGGCGCTTAGCGTCCCGTTTATCAGGAGAGCGGGAACCCAGCCGGGCAACGTCCAGCCGTAATAGTGTTCCGGCAGGACCGCCCCAGTCACCGCCCCGACAGGGTTCAGGGCGCACAGCCCATAGGACGGTGTAAAGCCGTTTGTGCCCAGCGTGGGGATGGCGAACGGGAACGTGACGACGAAGAAGACAATGAGCGTCGCATAGGACAGCACCGTGGCCGTGGCCGTGTTTGCGGCATAGGCGGACCAGCACAGGCCAATGGCCCCGAACAGGAAAGCATCGCCGACCAACAGGAGGTACGCAAAGAAGACTTCGCCAGGCGACACGCCGCCGAGCAGGAAACAGAGGGACAGCAGGGGCAGGGAGGACGTCAGGAGGAGGGCGACGAACGAGACCGATGACGCCAGTTTTCCGCACACGATGGAGCCAGGCCGGAGCGTCGTACTCCGCAGCATCTCGAACGTTCGCTGTTCGCGCTCAATGGAGATTGCCCCAGCCGTCAGAGCAGGCGTGATGAGGGCGATCATCACGGCCTGGGAGTAGAACAGGACTTTAAAGAAGGTCCTTCCCACAGTGAAGCCCGCCGCGGAGGCTCCGGTCTCCATCGCGCCCAAGTGCGAACTCCACCAGCCAAGATACGAGAAGAATAGGATTAGCGACAGCAGCAACAGGTAGCTGAAGAGAAGCCAGTAGGTACGCGCCCCGCGCATCCGCCCGCGCAGCTCTTTGGTAATGACGGGGTTGTCCAGAGTCCAGGATGCCATTGGGTTTCTCCTTCACAGCGGCTGACTGCTAAGAAGATACGACGCGCGGATGGGGAAATCCTGCCCGACTGCACCGCTTAGTCCCTGATCCTAGGGGACCTGGAGAAGAAGCAGGAGAAAGCCGCAGGACGGGGCAAAGGGGGGAGA
>JAYTRQ010000172.1:0-2041 GCA_043746125.1 Armatimonadota bacterium
GACGCGCCCGTCCGACCACAAGACGTTGTTTGGGTGGTAGTCTCGGTGGATCAGGCACTCAGGCGCGGGCGGGGCCGGCCCCTGTGCGATGGCGATGGCACGCTCCCACAGGCGCGGGATGCGGGACCAGGCGGGCGGCGTCAGATCCGAGAGGTCACCATAAGTCTTGTAGTGCCAGGACAGGTCTTCGGCGGGGACGGCATGGACGGGCAAAAGCGCCTCGGCCAGCGCGTATAGCCAGGAATCTAAATCATTTGGGGTGAGCCAGGGACAGCCGGGCAGCCGGGTCATCAGCACGGCGGGGAGGCCGCCGGACCGTTCGCCCGTCGGGTCAGAGGCGATCAACTCCGGGACCGACAGACCGGCTCCGAAGGCTTTGCGTAGGGCAGCCGCCTCGCGCCTCGGCACGTCCGGCTCTTGCGTCAGCCATTGGGCGTTATTGTAGAGGCGCAGCACTAGGGGCAGGAGGCGAGTGCCACTCTGGACGTCCAGAGCGTAGACTCGCGAAGACGTCGCCCCGGCCAAAGGCCGCGCGTCTTGGACGGCCGCGCCCCCGCCGACCGCCCGCGCCGCCCATTGGAGAACGGCGGGTGGCAGTTCAGATGGCACGCAGGTCCAGCCTCATCTGTTCCTCGTCGTAATATGTGTTGCCCATCTTCAGGGCGTTTGGCTCTCGCGCGAACGGCACGAAACCCTCCGAAGCGTAGAGGTGCCGCGCCCCAGCGTTGGACGCCACTACGGTCAGCGTGATCGCCTCCAAGCCGGGCAGGGCGCGAACCAAACCGACGCAGTCCCGAATGAGTTTCCGCCCAACACCCTGCCCCGACGCCTCGGCGGTGACGTGCATCCGAAACAGCAGGCCTTTGTGGCGCATTTTGGTCTGCGTCTCTCGCGCGAAGCTGACGATGCCGACGAGTCCCCCGCCGTCGGAGAAAGCCCCAAGCGTAAAATGCTCCTCTGTACCGCCCACCTGCGGCGGATCTTGGGTGTCGTCGGGGCCGATGCGGAAGCAGTCCGGGTGCGTGGCGAGGCCGGACCGGAGTAAGGCGGTGTATTCAGGCAGATCGGCCTGGCTGAGGCGGCGAATAGACGTCACGTGTCGCTGTCCCGAAGAGCGGGTTCAGGCGGGGCACAGGGCAGTCGCTCGGCCTGAAGGATCTGATCACATATTTGTTCCACGCCTGGCCCGCGATGGAGCCTGGTCGTGTCGGTGATCAGCACGAACTCGACGTTGATCGGCTTGAGCGAAAACCGCTGAGAGCTGACCCGGTAGCGCTTGTATTGCTGCATCACGATGTCCACGTGGCCGCGCTCTATGTTGGAGGCGATGAGGGACGCCAATGGGATCAGCCCGTCGGTGCTGTAGCTGGTCAGCATGTACCTCGCGCCTAGTGACCGCAGAAGATCGTCATACGCTTTGGCCGCTTCCGCGCGGTGGTTGTAGGGGCTGCGCCTTTCGGTGCGCCAGTCTTCACGGATAGCGGACTTATTGCGCCCTGAGATCTGTTCTGTCAAAAGCGGCCTGTCCCAAAGCGTGACCGTGTTCAGCACGTGGTAATTGCTGCCATAGGGATGCTGATTGTAAGGAGGATCAAGATAGGCGATGTCCACGACTTCGCCTTCCTGTTTCATCTTTGCGGCAAGCCTTGTGGCGTCCATACGGTGAACGACGTTCTCTTGCCGGTTGTCGCAGAAGACGGCCGGCTTCAGTCGGAACTGGGAGAGAATGCGATAGAGCGCCGTTTTGGTCCGCCCGCCCCAGCCGTTATGGAAGCCCTTGAACACTCCGCTCGTGTTGCTCGTATAGCAGGCCTGGTACAGCATGGGCGCAAGGAGGCAGGATGTCTCCATTGGGGAAACCAGGCCCTCCTGCTGCCAGCACTCCAAGCAGCTCCGCATCCCGTCCAGGATCATGCCGTTCGCGCGGGTATAAAACATCCGCTCTTTGCTGACGTCATAGTGGTCATCGTCAGCGGGGCAGAGGTGCCGGGTGACCCAGCCTTCACGAGGGCACGCGGCGTTGAGTTCCGCGATGGCGTTC
>JAYTRQ010000173.1:0-2034 GCA_043746125.1 Armatimonadota bacterium
GGGCAGTGGAGGACGCCGACGCTCTTTACGAAAGGCTGAATGGCGTCCGCCCAGCCGACGGGGTCGCCCGGCTGGCCGCTGCCGTAGACGCGCGGGTACAGCTCGTCGCTGTCCTGCACATATTGGGTGACCGCAATCCCAAGCTGCTTGAGGTTGGACTGGCAGGAGGCGCGTCGGGCGTTCTCGCGGACCTTCTGAAAGACCGGGAATAAGATAGCTGCGAGGATCGCGATGATTGCGATGACGACGAGCAACTCGATGAGTGTGAAACCATTTCTTTTCTGGCTTCGTTGTGATGTTCGTACCATGTTAGAAAATCTCCCTTCGCATCTCTGCGTATTCGTATGTGTAGGCATTGTGGCACAGGGCGTCAGGATTGTCAAGGGGGTCTGAAAACTATTTAAGCCGTGTTGCCTGTCAGGAGTGTGACCGGGAGACAGGTCTCCTGACCGTCCGACGGTTCCTGACTGTTCTCAATCTGCTTTAAGAGCAGGCGGAACGCTGTGGCGGTGGCGTCCGCCCAGGGGCACTTGACCGTTACTAAAGAGCGGGCGGGGATCTTCTCGTCCAGGAACCCATCAAAGCCGGTCACGGCCATCTCTTCCGGGACACGCACGCCTGCATCCAGAGCGTCCCGCAGGAGATGATAGGCCGAGCGGTCGTTCCAGCAAAGGGCGGCACAGGGGAAGCCGAAGCCGTGCAGGGCGTCCAGCGCTCCCTCCGTGTGTTCAAAGTTCACGCGCAGGGTCAGCAGGTCCCGTTCCAGCAGGCCGAGGCTGGCAGCTTCTGCCAGAAAAGCCTCGTGCCGACGCGCGACCGAGACCGGCGGGTTCTCGGGCGCGAGATAAACGAAGCGGCGATGGCCCCGCCCCCAGAGAAACGTCATCATCTGATGGATACCGTCGGAGTCGTCACAGGTGACGGAGGCCAGGCCCGGCAGGCGGTCGGCGATAGCGACGACCGGCATGGGCGATTGGCCTAAGAGCGCAACCAGGGGATCATCGGCGTCCGCGTGCAGGATCAGGCCGTCAATGCGCCCGTCCCGGAGTTTGCCCAGCATTGTTTCGGGCGACCGACCGAACTGGGCGCTGTGCAGCAGCAGGTCCAGGTCGTGTGCCTCGCAGTTCCGCTGCAAGGCCCCGAGAATGGTCCCCAGAAAGTCGTTGCGAGCGTCATAGTCATGGTTTGTGTACAGGCCGATAATGTCGGTCCGGCCCCGGCGAAGAGACCGCGCGACGGCGTTCGGCTGGTAGCCCAGACGGCGGGCCGCTTCGACCACGCGCTGGCGTGTCGCGTCCGAGACGCGGTGCTTCTGGTCGCCGCTCAGGATGCGCGAGACGGTGGGCTGAGACAGTTGAAGCTCGCGGGCGATGTCTTTGGCTGTGACGGGCACGTAGCTTCCCTCCTAAGAAACAGTTCCCTACGCAGCCCCGACGGGTTGGGCGATGGCCGTTTGCGTCCGGGGCTGTACGGCCTGTGTGATGAGTAGTGAGACCAGGGCCGCGCCGACGCCGCCCCAGAATGGGGCATGGTAGCCGAACCAATGCCAGAGGAGACCGCCCGAGACGGGCACGGCGACGGCCGCGATGTGATTCATCGTCTGGCCCATCGAGAGTGACGGCATCAGCTCGCCCGGCCGGACGATCCGGTTCAGGTAGGTCGTGATGCCCACGCCGAACGAGAACAGGACATTGTCTACGATCCACAGCCCTTCCAGCACGAGGACGCTGCGGACAAGGGCGTATCCAGCGAAGGCCAGCGCGATGGCGGCATAATAGAACGTCATGGAACGCCGCTCGCCAATGCGGTCTATCAGGCGTCCCACGGGGGATGCGACCACGAACGTGGCGGCAGCGTTGATGAGCATCAGGGCTGCGATCTGCGGCAGCGGCACCTTCCAATACTCCACGAGGGCGAAGAGGGCGAACGTGGAGAAGATCTGGCGGCGGCAGCCTTCCAGGAACGTCAGCCCATAATACAGCCGGTATTCGCTCCGGTAAAGCAGGCGCGGCCGGTTCGGCGTCGTGGAGGCCG
>JAYTRQ010000174.1:0-6514 GCA_043746125.1 Armatimonadota bacterium
TTCACCTGGACACTCTTGGCTGGCGAGAGGCTCTCAGCGACGAACTGCTTCAGGTCCTCGCTCCAGCGCACGATGTCTATCTTTTCATCGTAGAGTTCCGCAACGACCGCCTGCACCCGCGCGCCCCGGTGGCCGACGCAGGCGCCTACGGGGTCAATGTTGCCATCGGCGGAAGCCACGGCGATCTTGGAGCGAGCGCCCGCCTCGCGGGCGACGCTCTTGATCAGCACGGAGCCATCGGCGATCTCAGGCACTTCCAACTCAAACAGCCGCCGAATCAGGCTCGGATGTGAGCGCGAAACGATCACCTGGGGGCCGCGTGTGGACTTGCGAACTTCTAGCAAGTATACCTTAATCCGGTCGTTAAACCGGTAAGGCTCGTTGGGCACCTGCTCTTGCTTGGGCAGCAGCGCTTCGAGCTTGCCGATGTTGATGTAGACGTTCCCCATCTCCGTCCGCTGCACGATGCCCGTGGCAACCTCACCGATCTTCGCGTTGTATTCGTCGAAGATCTTCTCGCGCTCGGTCTCGCGGAACTCCTGCATCATTACCTGACGGGCCGTCTGAGCGGCGATGCGGCCGAAGTTCTCCGGTGTGACTGTGACGGGGATCATGTCGCCAAGCACAGCATCGGCCTTGAACTTGTAGGCGGTCGCCAGCGACATCTCGGCATGCTCGTTCTGGACGTCTTCGACCACCACCTTCTCGGCCGCGAACTTGAAGGCGTTTTTGGTCGTGTCAATGTGGACGATGACATCGCCCGCAATGCCGTAGTGCTTCTTATAGGCTTTACCAAGGGCCACTTCCAGTGTCTTCAGCAGTGTGGCAAAAGGTATTTCTTTCTCTTTTTCGATCTGCCGCAAGGCCTCGATAAAATCGCCGTTCATATGCTTATTCAATGCTCCCCTTTGCCGCAAGAAACGACTGACGCACAGCAAGTAGACAACAGACAGAAAGAGCGGGCACAAGCCCGCTCTCACAAGTGTGTTCTGTGAAACTGATGCGCTATTATAGCACATGGCTGGTACTTTTGCAAGCCGAAATCCGGGTGAGGGCGCAGCCTGCCGGAGGCACCTTGTCCAGATAAAATTACCGGCAGTTTTTTTGTAATCCTACGTTAAACTTTCACGGCGTTTTTTTGCGATTTCGTCTGGTAAGATTGCTAGTGCGTTTGTTGTAGCTGATAACGGGCCGCCCCGCTTGCGAATGAGCGCGCAGACCAAAACGGAGGAAATGCAATGGTTCTCTCACGCAAGAAACTGGCGTTGCTCATCGGAGTGGCCGCCCTGACCCCGGCGATCGCCTTCTCGGTCGCCAAGACTACCCGTGGCTCAGACCACGCCGACACGCCGACCATCGCGGCCACGCCTGGTGCAGACCTGACCGACGTGTTCGTCTTCCCCAGCCCGAGCAACCCAAACAATGTCGTTCTGGTGATGGATGTCCATCCACTAATCCCAGACGGCCAGTCGTCCACCGTGTCCTTTGATCCGGATGTACTGTACCAGTTCAAAATCGACAACGTCGGGGACGCGGTCGAGCACCTGGTCATTCAGATGAAGGCGACCGGGACCGGCCCCAATCAGGGCATCGCCATCGCCGGCCCACTCGTGCCTGCCATGCTCGGCACCCAGTCCGTCCTATTGGCCCAGAAGGGCCTAACCACAGGCACAATTAACCAGGCCTTCAACCCCCAGCCCGGCATCACCGCCTTTGCCGGGGCGCGCGAAGATCCGTTCTACTTCGACCTGAATCAGTTCTTCAAGATCCTGCCGGACCGCGCCTATCCGCTCAATGGCGTCACCGATCCAACGCCGAACACTCCGAAGGCGGCGACATTTAACGGATTTCCCAACACGCCAGCGGCTTCAGACTTCCTGGCACCCTACGACGTACTTTCCATCGTCGTGGAACTGCCCAGGGCGCAGCTCATCGGCAACGGGAATGGCAAAATCGGCGTCTGGTGTACCACCAGCAAGTAGGTCCGGCATAAAGGAACAGCACAAGTGAACGCAAACGTAATCAAAATCGCTGGTCTCGCGACCGGCCTCCTGGGTGCCGCCCTGCTCGCCGGATGCGGTAGCAGCAGCCGCAGCGGCCCCCAGCTCGGCACCATCGGCACCGGGAACAACCCGCACGTCTTCGTCCAGATCGACCGGCTGTCCCGGCCTGCCATCAACGAAGTATTCGCCACCGTGGCAAGTCCGGCAGCTGGGTCGCCGGGCGGCACACCAGGCAGCGCCATTGGCCGACATGCTCAGAACCATACATACGCTAGCCCCACGGACGACGCCGGGCCGAACGGGCTTCAGAGCGACATTCAGACCTTCATGACCGGCACGGCGGGCCGCTCTCAGAAAATCACAGACGTCGTCAAGGCGGTCATCGTCCCGGACGTGATGAAGGTTGATCTGACGCAGCAGGGCGGAGCGGCCTATCTAGGTTTGGAGACCGGTGGGGCAACGAGCGCGACCGGCAGCACGTTTGGCGGGCGGGATCTGCGCGATGATGTCATCAAGACGAGCCTGGGCATCATCTTCGGCAAGACGATCCCAGCGCTGAATCTGGCGCCGGACGATGGGAAAGAGATTCCAAGTCTCGCCGACGATAACGTCCCTTACGACAAGCACGCCACGAACACCTTCCCCTATGTGGGTGCGCCCAACTAGGACTCTGAAGGATTGTTAGCGAGGGGCTGTCTGCCACACAGGCAGCCCCTATTTCTTTGATTTTTCTCCACAGCCTTCCATGAAATCCTCTTCAATTATCGCACTCGCCGCAGTAGCCTGCCTCGGAATTACAGGCTGTAGCCGTCTCTCACGTCAGGCGACCTCCCCTGCCCCGCCTCCCGTCGAACGTCCTCCATACGATCCTGCGCTGACCTACAAGAACGTCGTCTTTTACCAGAAGTGCGTCCAGAGGAACCCGCAAAACGGAGCCATCGAATGGGGGCAGCTTGCGAACGCCTACCTTCAGCGCTGCCGCGAGACAGGGGACATCGCCGACGCGCAGCGGGCTGAACAAGCGGCTCGACGGTCACTTGCCATCCGCTCTAACAACAACGCACCGGGCCGGGATGCCTTGGCCCGCAGCCTGTTCGTGCAGCACCGATTCGTCGAGTCCGAGACGCTGGCCCGCGTGACGTCATTAAAGTACCAGGACGATCCCGTCGCCCTGATGGGCTACGCCGACGCTGCTCTGGAGCGCGGGGACTACAAAACGACCGAAGCGGCCCTTCAGCACCCGGTCGTGGCCGGCGAGGAAAAAGCGGACCCCAGCGTGGAAGCCGTCAAAGCCCGCCTCCTGGATATCAAGGGTCAGCCTGCACTCGCCCTGGAACAGATGGAAAAGGCGCAGGCGGACGCCGAGGCGAACCTGGACATGCCGCGCGAGAACGTAGCTTGGTTCCACATGCGGGTCGGGGATCAGCTCGCGCGGATGGGGCGGGTGGATGCGGCGGAGAAATCCTACCGGGAAGCCATTGCGCTGTATCCGCACGACTACAAGACTATGACCGGGCTGGCCCGTCTAGAGGCGGGGCGACAGGAATGGGCGCAGACGATTTTCTGGGGCAAAAAAGCAGCCCAGATCGTGCCAACGCCGGAGGTCGTGGCGCTGATCGGCGACGCCTACGCCGCGACGGGGAACCAGAAGGAGGCCGAGCGGCAGTATCGGCTGATCGAGGCGATGGGGGCGATCTCACGCGCTCAAAGCGCCGTCTACGACCGCTACCGCGCTCGGTTTGATGCTGATCACGGTCGGGACCTGACCGAGGGGCTTGCCCTAGCCCAGCGTGAGATGAAGATCCGGCGGGACATCTACGCCTACGACACGCTGGCTTGGGCGCTGTACAAGAATGGAAAGCTGGCGGGGGCCGACTTTGCCATGCAAAAGGCGCTGGCGTACGGTACTCAAGATGCGTTGATGTACTATCACGCCGGGGCCATCGCTGGGGCGAGGGGCAACAAGACCCGAATGCAGGCCGATTTCGCCCACGCCTCCGCGCTCGACCCCTACTTTCATCCCGACGCGCCTTCCATGGCCCAGCACCCTTACGGGGGGTTTTGACTAAGAATTCTTGGACGCCTTTTCAGGGATGGCTTTTTCCGTCTGCGAGGCGTAATCCTCAATGTCCCCGCCTGTGAGGGAGGGCAAGTCAAGTTGCCCGTAGACGTCTCGGACGGCGATGTTCAGGATCTCTTCGGCACAGGCGGTCTTGCTCCGCCCCAGCTTTTGGGCGATCCGGTACAACATGAGATGAGTCGTGATCGGCGTCCGCAGAGACAGACTGCGGTCCAGGATTTTGGTCTCGACGAGTTCTTCTTCGTCCTGTGCGGCCAGATGAATCAGCTCATGCTCGATCCAGTTTTGTAGCTTGCTCCCGTCGTTCAGGTTGTGTCCGTTGTGGCTCATCTATCGTCCTTACTAGCTTTGTGGTGGGGTAATTATATCCCACTTTCGCCTCAAAACCCAGCCCACTCTCTTCTTGTAACCATCTCGTAATAAGCGAGACTGTGTACAAAGAAACGATTTGTGTTGGGATTGTGTTATAGTATCAGTGCATCTTCCCTTGGAGTTTCTCATGGTCGCCATTCACCGCTCTGATCGGGCTTTGTCTCTCGCTTTCCTCGTCGCGGCTGCCCTATGCCTTGTCCGGCCTGCTGCCGCCCATCCGATGGGCAACTTCTCCATTAGTCATTACTCCCGGCTGGCGGCCCAGCCCAAGCAAATAACCCTGCGCTACGTGCTGGACTTCGCCGAAATCCCAACTGTTTCAGAGCGTGATGACATGGGCGTTCAAGGCAACGCTCCAGTCAGTGAGCAGGCCAGCCAGGCCTATTTACGCGGCAAAGCCGCTGTGCTACGCGATGGTCTGACGTTGACGGTGGATGGCAAGCCCGCCACGCTAACCGAGAGCCCTGTAGCCTTGCAGTTCCGGCCGGGTGCGGGCGGGCTGGACACGATGCGCGTCTCTCTGTACCTGACCGCCACGCTGCCGGCCGATGGTAAGGCTCATCAGATCGCATATCAAGATGGCAATTATGCCGAGCGCACGGGCTGGAAAGAGATTGTCGCGACGGGGTCTACGGGTATGGCTCTCAGCAACAGCTCCGTACCCACAAACGATGTCAGCAAAGAGCTGACCGTTTACCCGGCGAACCCCACTCTCGCCCCACCGCAGCAGACGGAAGCGACGTTTACCGCCGCACCCGGAGCGGATGGGGCCACGGCCTCGGTTGTGTCGGCGCAGGGGCCGGCCCAGCCGCAAGCGACTAACACGCACACACCACAGGATGCCTTTACGCAGGCTATCGCCCGCAAGGACCTGACGCCAGACGTTATGCTGGCGGGCCTTTTGATCGCTTTTGTCTTCGGGTCGTTCCACGCGCTCTCGCCCGGCCACGGCAAGACGATGGTGGCGGCCTACCTGGTGGGGTCGCGTGGGACGGTCAACCACGCGGTCGCATTGGGCGTCATCGTCACGATTACTCATACCCTGGGTGTCTTCACGCTCGGCCTCGTGACTCTGTTCGCCTCGAAGTATGTTGTGCCGGAGAAGCTGTACCCGATCCTGAGCGTCGTCAGCGGCCTGGCCGTCTTCGGCGTCGGGATCTGGCTCTTAACGTCACGCCTCCGCGGCGTCTCAAACGCCCGCAACGTCTCAGACGATCACGGTCATTCGCATGACCCTGCGGATGGATCGGACAAGGTCCACCCACACCTGTCGGATGAGAAATATGTGCTGGCCCACGCTCAGGAGCACCCCCATTCTCAGGACCACAATCATGGGCACTCGCACGGAACTGGACACCATCACCATCACATCCCAGAGGGACCGATCACAGCGAAGTCGCTCCTCGCTCTGGGCATCTCAGGAGGAATCGTCCCCTGCCCCTCCGCCCTGGTCGTACTGCTTTCCGCCGTCGCATTGCACCGGATCGGCTACGGCATGGTTCTGATTACCGCCTTCAGCGTCGGCCTGGCTTCCGTGCTGATCGTTATAGGCATGATGGTCGTGTCCACGCGCCACTGGTTCGAGCGCTTCCCTGCCGGGGAGGGCCTATTACGCCGCCTGCCGATTGCAAGCGCGGCGGCAATCACCTTGATCGGCATTATGCTGGTCATCCGCGCCGTCACTCAAGGCGTCTAGAATCGGGCCGCATGTTTTTCAATAGATCTCTCATCGCTGACACTAGCACTCGAACCAAAATCATTGCCGTCATATCCCTGCTCGTGGCGGCAAACGTTCTCCTATGGCTGCTAGTTTGGAGCCTGTCCGGACGGTTCGCTTTTCTCTTTGCGACCGGCTGGCTGGCCTATGGCTTCGGCCTGCGCCACGCCGTGGATGCCGACCACATCTCCGCCATAGATAACACCACCCGGAAACTGATGCAGGAGGGCAAGCGGCCCGTCGGCGTCGGCGTCTACTTTTCCCTCGGCCACTCCACCATCGTCATCTCGCTCTGCGCCGCCCTGGCCTTCTCAGCGGCCTACGTGCACAAGCACCTGCCCC
>JAYTRQ010000175.1:0-2028 GCA_043746125.1 Armatimonadota bacterium
TCCTGCGAGACCAGCAGGTGGTCCATGAGCGAATCAACGGACTGATAATGAAGAAACTTCTCGCCACGATCATAGTTTTGTGTGGAGGGTGATAGAACCTCCACGGCTAGCACAGGGTTCTCCACGACGTCCTCCGTCTCATCGTGATATTTGATTTCGCCACAGACAACGCTCACATCCGGGTAGGTGAACAACCCCGTCGCACTGACCTTGACCTTTATGTCACTGTTGAGAGTCGTACAAGAGCCGCCCCCCAACTGGGTCCACAGGAGACCAAAGACGTTACCTCCGATGATGCCGTGTCGCACGGTCCCACCGGATATGGCAAAAATCTGGCCGCCATAATATTCGCTCTTATGATCGGCCTTCCGCTCCTGTTCGAGATACTCTTCCGGCGTGGAGAACGGCTTTTCCAGCGCTGACATAGTCCCTAACCCTTTGTTTCGTCGTGCAGATGGATAGCGTTACGGTTTCTCACGGAACTTGTCTAACACTGCTTCTACAGCGAGATTGACAGGCCAGCGTTGGTCGAACTCTTGCTGAGTTATATCACCGACATCAAGCCTCAACGAGTCTAGAAAACATTCCACTGGCACAGCGCCCCCATCAATCGCAGCGCGAGTTTGTGGCGGCTCATTTTCTCTCTGGACGGTGACTTGGCCTCTCTTTCGTACGGAGACGTTCCCGGCCTCCACGTCCCGGTCGCCGATGACTAGCATATAGGGCACCTTCTGGGCATTCGCCTCAGCGATTTTTTTCCCAAGCTTCTCGCTACGGCCGTCCACTTCCACGCGGAATCCAGCGTTTACGAACTTCGTTTTGACATTCTCCGCGTATTCATTATGCCGATCCGCAATAGGCAGGATGAGGGCCTGGACGGGCGCAAGCCAGGTCGGGAAGGCCCCGGCGTACTGCTCAATCAATATACCAAGGAAGCGCTCGGTGGAGCCGGTCACGGCCCGGTGCAGGACGACCGGCGTGTGCGGCTGGCTGTCCTCGCCGATGTAGGAGCAACCGAGACGGGCGGGCATGATGAAATCCACCTGGATCGTCGAAATCTGCCACTCGCGCCCCAGCACGTCCCGCGTGAGGAAGTCCGCTTTGGGGCCGTAGAAGGCCGCCTCGCCCTCCGCCTCCACGTACGGCACGGCATTCGCGTCCAAGGCGCGGCGCAGGGCACCCTCGGCCAAGGCCCAGCTTTCGGCGTCCTTGACGAATTTGCTGTCCGGGTCATCGTCCGGCAGGGACAGGCGGACGTAGTAGTCGTTGAAGCCGAATCGTTGTAGGGTCTCCCGAATCAGCTTCAAGGCCAACGTAAACTCAGACTCGATCTGGTCCGGCGTACAGAAGATATGGCAATCGTCCTGGGTCAGAGACCGGACGCGGGTCAGGCCGTTCAGTTCGCCGCTCTTCTCGTAGCGGTAGAGAGTGGCGAACTCGGCGTAGCGCAGGGGCAGAGCGCGGTACGAGTGCATCTGCGTGTTGAAGAGGGTCATGTGCGACGGGCAGTTCATCGGCTTCAGCCGCATCCGCTCGCCGCTCGGGTCCACCATCGGCGGGAACATGCCGCCCGCGACCTTGTCGCCGTAGTTGTCCAGATGGCCGGACTTGCGGTACAGTTCTTCCTTGGCGATGTGGCCGGTCCAGACGTGTTCGTAGCCGTACTTCGTCTGCAAGTCCCGCACGTAGGTCTCCATCACGTGCCGGATGGCCTCGCCCTTGGGTAGGAACAGCGGGATGCCGGGGCCAATGTCCTCGCTGAAAGCGAACAGACCGAGCTGCTTGCCCAGGACGCGGTGGTCGCGCTTTTTGGCCTCTTCCAGCCGCATGTAATAGGCGTCCAACTCCTCCTTCGTATCAAACAAGACGCCGTAGATGCGCTGAAGCTGGGGCCGCTTCTCGTCGCCCCGCCAGTAAGCACCGGCCGTGTGGTCCAGCTTGAAGACGCCGATCTGCCCCGTACTCGCGACGTGCGGGCCTCGGCACAGGTCGGTGAACGTCCCCTGGGTGTAGAACGAGATGGCCTCG
>JAYTRQ010000176.1:0-2026 GCA_043746125.1 Armatimonadota bacterium
TGGCGCTCCGTCCGCCGTGGCTAGAGACGCCTTGATCAGCGCAGGTGCGGACGTTTCCGCCGCAACCGCCGCAGGCGTCATGGTGCTCCCATGGCCGCCTGGAGTTGGGCACGGGCGATCACAAGAGCCGCCTTGGCCTGGGCGAGTGTCCCCTGCGACCGCGTCAGCGCCGCGAGCGCGTCGAGCCGCTCCGCTGTGACGGACTTGCCCGCGTTGTACCGCAGGGTAGCCAGGTCGTAGCTTTCCTGGGCAGCCGTCACCCCTGCTGAGGCCACTTGCACCTGGGCGGTTGCCGTCTGGAGCGTCAGCCAGGCCGAAGCGACCTGCTGATCGACCGTCTGGCGGGCATGGAGCGCGTCCGCCCCCGCCCGACCCAGCCGTGGTTCTTCCGCCTGGGATAGCGTAGTTCGGAAGCCTCACATCGACTCAATCCGTTGATCAATTCAATCCTTTGATCAATTCGACATGTGGTGCGGGGCGGGACTTTCTCCGCCCCGCGCCTCCACGCATTCATACTTGCCCGCCCGAATCCACCCCTTCATTCCTGGACCAGTCGAGCACACCGACTGATCTCTCCGCCCTTTCGCACACTCTCCACGACGTGTTGCCAGTTAGTCATGTACCGCTGCATACACCAATGAACGGCCAGCGGCTCTTTTCACATCTTCCTGTTCACCGTCATGCCCAGTTCCTGCACCCAGTCGCCCACATGAGGGCTGCGGCTCAGGGCATCGATGTGGCGCGGGCCCTGTCAGAAACATCCTTTTTGGTAATCGCCAGGTAGATGACCAGCCCCAAGATCGTCACCAGGAACAGGGCACTCGTCCCAACGGTCCCCAAACCCAGGCCGCCCGCGTCTCGCCCCTGCGAGAGCAGGTCACCCAGAGAAGCGCCCAGGGGACGGGTCAGGACGTAGGCGATCCAGAAGACGAGGATGCCGTTCAGCTTGAAGCGCACGTGGGCGAAGGCAACGAAGGCGATCAGCGCCCCGAACACGAGCGCCGACACCAGGTAGCCCAGGTGCATCCGCTCCGCCACCAGGTCACCCGCCGCCGTCCCCAAGGCAAAGGTGAACAGGATGGCCGACCAGTAGAAGGCTTCGCGTCGGGTCGTTTGGATCGTGTGGACGGAAAGCGTCTTCTCCACCGCATACCAGGCCGCGAAGGTTGCCGCCAGGAGGATGCCGAAGGCGACCGTAGTCGTAATCAGGGAGACGCCGAAGTTGTCCGTCAGGTTGTCGGTGATCAGGGTGCCGACGACGCTGAGGAGGACGACGCTGAGGAGGACGACGGCCAGCCAGTAGATGCCTGGCACATACTTCCTGAATGCGAACTGGAAGAGCAGCGCGACGATCAGCAGGCTGCCCATGGCGTAGGTGGTCTTGGTCAGGCCCATGTGGAGGTTCGTGTTCAGGAAGTCGGCGAAGGTCTCACCGACGGTGGTGCAGAAGACCTTGATGATCCAGAAGTAGAGGGTGATTTCGGGGACTTTGTTGAGCATCTGCCTGCCCCGCTGGGTGGCTGGGCTGCGTGTCGGATTGGCATCCGTGATGAAATTGTCGTTCATTGTGACCTTTCCTGCTTCCGTCTACATGTCCGCGAGCAACTGGCGGGCTACAGGATTATGTTCCAGTGGCCCCTGGGGAGATTGCCCGAGAGGGAGAAACGGCCCGAGATTGCTGTGGTTCTCGGAACCCGATGGCGGCCATCAGCGCCTCGCGGTTCTGCTGCCACGCTCTCGTCACCCTGACGTTCGGCATCTCCAGGGTAACGACGCCGATGCCGTGCCTGCTGCAGTAGTCGCCGAACGCGCCAGGCGTGGCATAGCCGACGTTTGCCGAAAGGCGATAGTGGTTGTCCCCGCCCATGACGGCGGCAAGCTCCTGGCCGCGCAGACCTGTCCAGTTCAGCAGGTGCAGCGGCTGATGGAGGCTAACGATCTTCGCGGGAGAATACTGGGCGACCAGCCCCATGATCGCCCGCGTCTCGGGCTCGGAGGCCGCCGAGGGGCCAGGGTCACGGCGGGC
>JAYTRQ010000177.1:0-2022 GCA_043746125.1 Armatimonadota bacterium
GGAGGCGGGCCAAAGGACGCGGCGAGGGAGATGAAAGTCAAGCAGGGGATCAATGGGCTTGGCATGAGGTTCTTCCTAGGAATGAGAAGGGACTGAAAAAGAGGGGGGCGCGAGGAAGGGTGGGCCTGATTAATCTTCGGCCCGCGACGGCTGATCCAGCGACTGCGCCCCGTACAGCACACGGCGGACGATAACGGTGCCCTCTTCCTTATCGTCCGCCGCTTCAGCGACGTGAAAGACCAGCCGATACCTGCCGAAGTAGAGTTGCCGGACAATCATGTCAGGGTAGCGGCCACTGTCCCGCGCCTAGGGATACCGATGAGGGAACTGGGCAAGTGAGTCCCGTGCGGCTTCAAAACCGGTCTGCCATACCGTCGTGGTCTCCATCGAGGTCCGCAAAAGTCTGAAATAGATCTGGTCCAAATCGGCGTCAGCCGAGTCTGAAATCGCCGTGCAGTACGTCTTCACGGAAGCAGTTCCGCTCCTTCATGAGACATCGGATGACCGCCCTCGGGAATGTTGTGGCGGGCGCGAAATCTTGCGCTCCATTCGGCCGACGGCGTTACCCACCCCGCAAAGCTGTCATCCAGACCGACACTGATGGCTTCCGCTTCGTCCTCCGGGTCCAGCGCCCTCAATTCTTCGTCTGAAAGAGGCTCCACATCCGCCGGGATGTTGTACTTGGTCCGGAACTCGGCGCTCCACACCGGCTTCGCCCGATTGACCGCTGTCTCCTCGCTCTCCCCAACGGCTCACGCCAGCCCGGCAGCGAAGATCGAGCAAGCGACTCGGTCCGCTTCCTGACCCTGACGAGCGGCAACCCCATTGAGTTGTGCCTCGACTTCCGGGGCTAAATTGAGCGTGATGGTCATTGTTTGGTCATCCACTTTCGAGACAGTCAATATACCGGAAAGGGCCTTGCCCCTCATTGCTGCCGGCATCACCCCTCATATCCGTTCGGGTGCGCCTCGAACCACGCGTACGCTGTCCGCATCATCGTCGGCAGGTCGCCGTACTGCGCCTTCCAGCCCAGCTCTCTTTCGATCTTCGCGCTCGACGCCACCAGCTCGGCCGGATCACCAGGACGTCGGGGGGCCTCCACGGCTACGATCTCTTTGCCGGTCACTTGGCGACCCGTCTCAACCACCTCGCGCACCGAATAGCCCTTGCCGTTGCCCAGGTTATAGGCTGTCGTGTCTGCGCCGTTCCTGAGCGCCTCCAGGCCCAACACGTGCGCCTGGCCCAAGTCCGTCACATGGACGTAGTCCCGGACTCCCGTGCCGTCCGGTGTGGGGTAGTCCGTGCCGAACATCTTGATCTCCGGGCGGCGGCCCAGAGCGGCGAACAGCGTTAGGGGAATCATATGTGTCTCGGGCGTGTGGTCCTCGCCCAGTTCGCCCTCGGGATCTGCCCCGGCCGCACAGAAGTAGCGCAGCGAAATGCTCTTGATGCCGAACGCGACGTCGTACCAATGCAGAATGTGCTCAGCGTCCAGTTTGGTCTGCCCATAGGGGTTCGTGGGGAACTGCGGGTGCTGCTCGTCAATCGGTACGTATTTGGTTTCGCCGAACGTGGCCGCCGACGAGGAGAACAAAACGTGTTTGACTCCGCCTGTATTCAGGGCATCGAGCAAAGTGAGCGTCTTAACGATATTGTTCTGGTAATATTTGACCGGGTCCTTGACGCTGTCCGGCACGGAGGCGTAGGCGGCGAAGTGGATGGCCGCGTCAATCTCGTGTTCCCGAACGGTATTTGCGATCAATGCGCCGTCGCCGATGTCGCCCTGCACGAGCTTGACGCCGGGCAGGTACTTTAATGCCTGGCGGTGTCCGAGTTCCAGTGTGTCCAGGATGACCACGTCATAGCCCTTCTGTATGAGCAGTTTGACCGTGTGGCTGCCGATATATCCGGCGCCGCCGGTGACGAGGATTGCTCCCATAGTGTGATACGTTCTCCCTAATGTCTTGATTCGACTTACGGGTTTATTCACCCTGAGGCCGAACTTTACCTGCACGGCAACTC
>JAYTRQ010000178.1:0-6488 GCA_043746125.1 Armatimonadota bacterium
TCCGGCGCGATGCGCTGAAGGTCGAAGCGGTTCATTCCCTGCTCCGGGATCGCACGGTAGCGGGCCATGCTCGTCGGTGTCGGCGTCCGCCCGAAATGCAGATCCAGCGGCGGCGGCGAAGCGCGTATCTCGGTTCCTTCCGGTGCGGGCAGATCGCCAATGGCATCCGCAACCCCGCGCCACTCCGGCATATCCAGCAAGACGCCTTCCCGCCGTTTGGCGTGGGTCATCGGCGGTGGGAACACATCGCGGGGATCGGCAAAGCGGCAGCCGACAATGAACGCCCGTCGCCGGACCTGGGGCGCTCCGTAATCGGCAGAGCAGAGCTTGGCCCAGATGATATTGCGGCGTGGAAAGCCCAGCTCTTCCGCCGCACAGATGATGTCCAGATGTTCCGGCGTGTCGAGGAGCTGCGGCACATTCTCCATGACAAAGATGTCGGCCCCGGACCGCCGCACGACTTCCATATAGGGCCGCCACATTTCCTTACGAGGGTCGCCGTCGCGGTTCTTGTTGAGCAAGCTGAACCCCTGGCAAGGCGGACCGCCGACGACAATATCAGCCGCCGGGATCACTGTGGCCGGATTGTTCAGCAGGTCCACAATATCGCCGTAGATACAGTGTGGGCCGAAATTGGCGTTGTAGGTGTCGGCCGCATATTTGTTGAAGTCGTTGGCCCAAACCGCTTCCAAATCGCCGCCGAAATCGTTCTCCTGGAACGCTTCGCGGAACCCTTCAGTTAGTCCACCGGCACCGGCAAACAAGTCTATAATTTGGTATGGCATCGTGTTGAAATCCCTTTCCTAAACAAGCCTCTCAAAAGTTGAATCATGCCATGTCCTCCACGTCTTCGGGCCGGGCGTCGGTCAGCAGACCCAGCACGTCGCGCTGGTCGAGCAGCAACAGGCGACCACCCTCGCCGAGTGTCTTGGCGGTCAGCTTGCCGTCTTTGATGCGGTTTCGAATGGTGCGCGGGTTCACGCGCAGCAGGGCGGCGGCTTCCTGAACGGTCAGAAAGTGCGGGGCGTCTATTGTTGCAGGCATTAGAACGGTCCTTTCGTAGAAAAGAAGAATTGCCCACCGAGTGGGGCCTTGACATTATTAAATCGGGCTTGCAGGTCTTCCAGAGTGCCGCCGGCAGCGGTGTAGTGGTCGCCGAGGGTTGCCGTCTCATTCAGCCAGGGCGTGAGGCCGTCAAAGCCAGACAGCGTCTCGGCGAATTTGGCCTCAATCCGCAGTAAGATCTCGGCTTGGGCGTGTGTCGGTTCGTTCATTGCAGCTCCAGGGCCGGGGGCGGCGACCGCCCCCAGCCGGTTTTAGTCGGTCAGCCAGCCAGCCAGCCAGCCACAGCGGCCAGCAGCGGGTTCTCAGCGAGTAGGGCAGCGCGGCCCGCCGATGTCACGGTGAATGCTTCGCCGGTCTCGTAGCCGGCGACGGTCAGGCCGGGCAGATAGGGGGCCAGCTCCTCGACCAGCTCGCCGATGTCGGTCAGGAGATGCTGCGCGTGCAGCACATCCCGGCACTCATGCGACCGGCTGACCTGTGCGCCGGTGTCGGGGTCCGTCGCGCTGACGACAACAACATAGCGCGTCGTCCCCTCTGCCGCCTTAATACTTTTCATATGAACGCTCGCCCTTTCTGGGGCTGGGGCTGGGGGGCGCAAGCCCCCCAGCCGATGCCTCTAAGCGAGAATGTCCCGGAAGGAATGCTCTGCCGCGCAGGTTTCCATAAAGAAGCGCCCGTCTTCTCTGGCTTCATGGGCGGCGATCTGTGGCCCCCAGAAGAGTTCGTCTGCTTCATCTTCCAGCCGCGTGAGTTCCAATTTCAGGCGCGTGACCTCTTTGGACAGAATTTTGATTTCGGCGGACTGGCTTTGAAGGAACCATCCGGCAATCTCGGCAGTGCCGGCTAGTACCCGCGCATCCTGAACGACGCGCTGATGGTTCGAGAAGCAGCGGCGAACGCTGCGCCGAGTGCGGCGCTCCAGTTCGGCGGCGAGGGCCGACAGACGAACCGGAAAGGTCTCCAAAGACCCTGCCGAGTCGGGTTGCACTGCTTCGCGCAGTGTGGTATACTTGCATTGAGAGAGGGACATGATACGTGTTCCTTTTGGCTGGGTGATGGGGAGTGACTTCCTACGGTATCTCCCCTCACCTACATTATACCCTTATTTCCGCTCTTTTCTACATATTTCCGCTCTTCCCCAGATTTATTTTTGGCGCCGCCCATCCCTGAAAATACCCCTGTCTTCCGTAACGTAACACTTGACATACCCTGCCCCCGCCTGGTATACTAACTGTAACGTTACGGAAGACAGGGACACCGACAATGCCGACCGCCCAGATATACGCCACGAACGCCGACCGCCAACGCGCCCACCGCGCCCGGCAGAAGCAAGCGATTGCCGCCGCCCTAGCTGCCAAAGGGCTACCGCAAGCCGCGCCCCTGCTGACGATGCCCAGCACGGCCCGATGGGCAGCACTGGTGGCCGCTGCTGCCGCCGCGCTGGAAACAGTGCAGCAGGAAATGGAGCAGTACGCCGAGGATCGCAGCGAGAAATGGCAGGAGAGCGAGCGGGCCGAGGAACACGCCGAGCGGCTGGAACTGGTGATCGCCGCGCTGGAAGCCGTGCAGGAGCTGCAATAGGCCGGTATGCCGGGGGGGGGCATACCGGCTTAGCCCGACGGCGGCGGGCGACGGCGAAGCCGCGCCCGCTCTTCCTGCCGCCGATGCGACCGCCCCGGCCTAGCTCTCCGACACCCACCCGTTCCGCCGAACCCGACCCATATTTGAACTCTGAACCACAATCCCCCAACAACCACCAATAACGGGACGGCTCTGGTAGGCACGGAGCAAAAAGCAACGACGTGGAAGTTTATTTTGCATCAACGAAATTCACCTTAGAAAAAAGCAAAATAAACTTCCGCATTCTTGCTTTTTGTCGGAGTGCCGACACATAATCAGCCGTGGTGGTTGGTGGGGAAACAACCTGCACGGCACTTTAGCATGGGTGAAGCATGAGACCGGCGCTTCAATTCCTGGCCCGACCGGCCAGGCACTGCAAGCATGGGCGGGCCAGAGAGAGGAACGAACGACCACGGCGAGATGGAGGCCAGCCCTGGGGCCGGAACGCCGGGGCTGACCTGACCGGCGCTTTTATTCTGGATGCCAGCGCAGCGCACCGCTGGCACTCTCCCCGCCGACCTATAGCCCCATCAGCGAAGGGACAGCCCGGAGCGCAGGCTGGCCCGGAGCGGCTTTTCAAGAGCCGTAGCCGTCCGCCCGGATGTTTTCCCTGCCTAGGTTCCGCCCACGAAACGGAAAGATTGAGGGGCTTGCTATTAGTAAGATAATGTGTTATGATAGCTAATCACACTCACAGGAGGTGCCCAATGGCACTAGAGCAAGACCTTTTATTCTTTGTTGTTCCCGAAGAGATGCACGACAAAGAACTATCCATGGCCGAAATGGAGAAGTACCAAGTTTCTCCAGAAACTGTTCAACCTGCTGATACCTCAGAAGTTTGTGGTACTTACTCTCAAGCATATCAGTGCGGTGCTCCACCCCATGTGCAAACGAAACATGGCAACTGTACGAAATACTGCAACGCACAAACGGGAGCATACAGCCACACTGAGTGCGAGTCCTCATTTACTGTATGCGCGAGACCATAGTACCTAGCGTTATGGGGCGTCTCAGCTAGCTGAGACGCCCCATTTTTTGCTCCGTGAGTAGAAGTTTACCTCCCGCCGGTGCGGTGGTCCAGCAGCCAGGCCAGGCCCAAGCTGGCCAGGATTACCCCGTCTAGCCAGTGCAGGGTCTGGTTGCCCGTCTTCGAGGCCACCCAAGCCAGCCACAGCCCGCCCAGGGCCACTTGATGCGTCTTCATTGCTTCCCCCTTTCCCAGCCACTCCCACACTGCGAAGGGGAGTGGCCGTGCGGGCCTGCTTCGCTTGAACGCGAACGGCGACAAGCCGGTCTTTCTTGGCATGGTTTATGGAGGGAGGCTTTGTATTCTAGGCCAGGGAGGGAACGTAAATGCTTGTCTTAACGCGGAAGATGAATCAGTCGATCACCATTGGGAACCCGGTAGAGGGTGAAGCGCCGATTGAGGTCGTCGTTGTCGAGGTGCGCGGCGACCAGGTGCGGCTCGGGATTGTTGCACCGCGCGGTGTGGTCGTGGACCGGCGAGAGATTTGGGAGCAGAAGCAGCAAGAAGCATCAGCAAAAAAATAATTGCCAGCAGGGTCTAAATCCGCAGGTGTCGCCTTTTCGTACTCAGAAAAACAAGATGGGAGCAATCCCAGAAAGTTGGTGACTTATGGAAAGATACCTGAGCACTCAAATCGAGTGCTGTCAATTTTGCGGATGGACTTGTTTTTTAGTGGGACGTGACCGCCGCTGGTGCGGGCTGTGCTTGCGAGACTGGCAACCACTGTACGATGTTGAAGCCGAGGAATGCTGATTTTCAGCAAGAAAGTGGACGTAATCGCGTCCACTTTCTCATTTTTAAGCAGGTTCGGTGTGAAAAACAAGCCGGAGATTGTACCACAAAAAACCGCTTAAACTAGTAGACACCTTGTGCCAAAAACACGCCTATTCACCATAACGTTCATTATCGGAACCATTTCAGAGTACCGAATATATTTTCGATGGAAGCCAGTTTCAGCAGACAGGCTTCTACACCCTTCTTCTGGTACAATCCTCCTTTAAGGAGGATCGCCCCGATGTCTGCCCCGCTGACTGCGCCGACCCCGATTTTCACCCTCAGCATCTACGAGGAGGACGCCCAGGTCAAGAGCGTCTATTGCTTTCGTGACCCGGCCTGCTCCGTGCATCGCCAGGCCACGCAGACGCTTCTACGCCGGGCCTTGGTCGCCCTAGATGGTCTGGAACCCTTGCCGCCTCGCGTTTCCCACGAACGCGGTCGCTTCTCAAAGGCGTGAACAGGTTGCAGGCGCGGCTTCGGGTGCGTCACAACGCGCCCGTCTTCGGCCCTCCGCGACAATGTCAGCCCCTCATTTCTTTGCGCTTGATCGCCGGTTCAGCTCCGCTTCCTCGGCTTTGAGTGCGGCCAGCCCGCCGGGATAGTTTCCGTTCGCATCATAAGCACGGCGGGTCAGCAGCGCCGACGGCCATTTGCTCAGCGGCGGCTCTGCGCCGATCCCTTCCCGGTCGTCCACGAGCGCGGCGGCCGTCCGGTCATTGTCCGGCAGGGCAGGGCCGTGAGTGCGCGGCTTGTTCGGCAGCGGCCTAGGCCGGGGCATGAGCGGCGTTCCGATGGGCCGTGCTATGGGGATGCCGGTAGGCCTAGGCTGCTTGGTGCTGGGGCGCGGTGCCGTAGCACCGTGAACGTCGTCCAGCAGGCCCTCGACATCCCGCCGGCGCACTAGCACGGTTTGACCGCCTCGCAGTCGCCAGGCTGGGAGCAGACGGCGGCGGATGCGGGCACGGATCGTGCTGGGACTGACCCGCAGCAGGTGAGCGGCTTCCGTGATGGTCAAATAGGGCAGGTCGCTGGCGATGGGCGCAGCGAGGGCCGGCAAGCTGGCCAGGGCAGCGGAGGTCGGGCAAGTCGTATGCCGGTAGACAGCACGGCCGTCTTCGTTATGCATCTCGTAAGAGTTGCCGGCGACCGGCAGGCCGCAGCGCGGGCAGTCGTTCCGGGTCAGCGTCAGCATTATCGTCCTCCCTGGTCCAGCAGCCAGCGCATTCGGCGCACGACAAGCTGATCACAGCGTCCGCGTTGCAGCAGGCGGCGCGTGGCCGCCGGCACACGAGTGGCGAGCTGGGCGCGGGCCTGGGTCGCAAGTCGGGCGTAATCACGGGCCGACAGAGAGTTCAGCGGGTCGGTCTCAGCCGACAGCGTTTTCAGGCAGAGGCCCCCCCAGCGTACAGCAGCGTTCTCACTCATGGCGAACCTCCTAAGCTTGAGCGTTCAGCAGTCGGCACATCCGCCCCTCGACCAGCCGACGGTTCCTCCCCTGCTTCAGCGTGGACAGGACCGGCCCGACGCTCTCCGTGATGAGTTCGGCGCGGGCGCGGGCTTCCAGGGCGGCGTACTCGCTCACCGGTAGAGCATGGAGGTGGCTGGGTGGGGCGTTGAGGCTGCCGGGCGGCGTGTAAGGCAGGTGGGACTGGGGCCGGAGCGGCGGCGGCGCGGGGGCCGTCAGTTGCCAACCGTTAAGTAGACAGCCGACAAGCCACGCGGCCCGGTCCCGAACGTTCCGGCGGCTTTGCAGGGCCGTCAGCGCTTGTCGGCAGCGTTGTTCGTCGAACTTGCCGGCGAGTGAAGTGGCGACCCTCGGGGCGACGCCTTCAGCATGGAGAGCAGTGGCAACCGGACCCAGCATTGGCGAATGTGTGGCGGCGTGTGCCTTGTCTGCTTCAGCAACATCCAAAGAGTCTACTTCACTGAGACCGCATTTTTGCGGTATGGCTGAATGGGTTTCTTTCTCGGGGGAAGCGGAGTCACGGCCGTAGTCACC
>JAYTRQ010000179.1:0-2010 GCA_043746125.1 Armatimonadota bacterium
TCGCGGGCCGCGTCGGGCCGCACGTGAATGGGGATGAGCGCGTGCGCCACTGGGCCTACTGGGTGCAGACCGAGGACCACCGCGTCCTGTGGGACCCCCTGACGGGCTGCCGGCGGGAGGGGGAGTGGGACGACCACGGGGAGACCTACCCGCAGACGTTCGACGGCCCGAACGTCTGGGTTATGGTGAAGGTCCCCGCCGGGCTGCACCGCCTGAGCCTGTACCTGATGAACGTCAACGGCCAGGACATGGACCGGGAACGCTGGCGGGACTACCGGATCGAGCTGAAAGCCTATCCGTCCGAGACCGCCGACCCCGATGCCCTGCCGACACTGGCGACGGCGCGGGCGCACCAGTTCTGGGGCGGCGTCTACGAGCGGTTTCTGGTGCGCGGGCCGGGCCGGTTCGCCGTCAAGGTGGCCCGCAGCTACAGCCTGAACGCCATCCTGCAAGCCGTCCTGCTGGACAAGGTCGCGGGTCCGCCTACGCCCTACGAGACCCGCCGCGCCCTCTGGTACGGCCAGGACGCCTACAAGCCGCCCCCCGCGTCCCTGACGGCAGCGGCTTCCCCCGCCGCAGTCGCCGCCCGTGGCGTCTGGGAGGCTCTGGAGAAGAACTCGGACAAGCTGGGGGCCGACCGCCTGCTGAGTACGGACCGCCTGCTGAGTACGGACCGCCTCTTAGTCTACTGCGCCATGCCGGAGGGCGCAAGGCCGGCCGACTGGCGCTGGCAGCTTGCGCTCTGGGACTCCGCTGAGCGCACGGCCTTCCGCAAGGCGATGGACGCCAACTGGCAGGGCCTGGTCGCTGTCAACCCCAAACTCGCCCTGGGCAATCAGTAGCCCGTCTTTTCCCGCTCCTTGCAATCCGGCCCGCGCTTGTGCCATAATCCCACAGCGGAAGAAGGCGGGAACGAACGGGCGAAATGCACGAGCTGCTGCACAACTGGCACAAATGGATACTGGATGACGCTTGGGGCTTGGTCAGGGCCTGCGCCGACATCCTCCTCGTCGCATACCTGTTTTATCGCCTGATGATGCTGGCGAAGGGGACGCGGGCCTGGCAGATCATCACGGGCCTGTTCATCTTCTTCGTTATCCTGCTCTTCTCCACGTTCGCGCGGCTGTCGGCCCTCTCCTGGCTTCTCCAGCAGATCCTGCCGCTCGGCCCGGTCGCTCTCGTCATCCTGTTCTATCCCGAACTGCGTCACGGCCTGGAAGAAGTTGGCCGGCTGGGTTTCTGGGGCAAGGGCTTTACCGGCCTCGACCGTGAAGACCTGTCTTCCATGGTCGGCCAGATCGTGCTGACGGCCGAGAGCCTGTCGGACAAGAAGATCGGGGCCTTGATGGTGCTTGAGCGCGAGACCGGCCTGAGCGACATCATTGAAACCGGCACACTCATCAATGCCGAAGTGAATGCCGATCTTCTCTGCACCATCTTCTACCCCGGCTCGCCCCTGCACGACGGTGCGGCCATCCTGCGCCGGGACCGTGTGGTGGCGGCCGGCTGCACCCTACCGCTCTCCGAGAGCCGCGAAGTCCAGGGGATGCAGGTCCATACCCGTCATAAAGCAGCCCTCGGAATCTCGGAGCAGAGTGACGCTCTGGTCGTCGTCGTGTCCGAGGAAACGGGCATCATTTCGCTGGCCTTCGACGGCAAAATGGCGCGTGGCCTGCGCGATGATGGGCGGCTGCGCGACCTGCTGATCCGCGAATACACCGGGCGGGAACGCCTCAGTCTGCGGCGCCGACGGGGCATCATCCGCCCGCGCGGCGGGCGCGATGCCGATCCGGTCAAGCCGCCCGCCGAGAAGTCCTCGGTCCCGGAGACGGTCCGCCTCTCGGAGACGGCGTCGGAGAGGGCGGCCACAGTCGAAGCGCGGTCCGAGCCGCTGCCAAAATAACCCATGATTGCCTCCCTGCGCCAAAACTTCGGCTATAAGTTGCTTGCGGTTCTCTTCGCGGTTGGCCTGCACTTCTACGCGGCGAGCCTGGCCGGCGCACACCCGCC
>JAYTRQ010000180.1:0-2010 GCA_043746125.1 Armatimonadota bacterium
GGTAAGCTGCCGGAGGGTCTCAGTATGGCGGTCGGCGGCACCCTCTCGCCCTCCCGCACCGACGTGGGCACGCCGGGGGCTTACGAGCTGGAGTATGACCTCCTGGTGCCGCCGGGGCAGACCAAGTCGGCGGTGTTTGCCTGCGCCTTCGACCGGAACGCCGCACGGGCGACGGTGAACCTCCGAGCCGTGCTGCAGCAGGCCGGTCCGCCCGCCCAAAACCGCCGGGACTGGTAGGCGTTCTATGCGACTCAGGTGCCGGCCTTCACCTGCTCCGACCGGGGCCTGAGTGAGTTGTATGCGTTCCGCTGGTTCCTGCTGCTGTTTTCGCGGGCGGGCGGTGGCCTGGGCTACTTCCAGTACCCCGTGGACATGGAAGGGCGCGAGGCTTTCCAGACGTACTGCTGCTACAGCACACCGTTCATGGCCTTCGACCTCAACTGGCAGGTGGACCCCGCCGCAGGCTTCGGCCAGATCGCAAATATGCCGGCCGTCGCTTATGACGACGGGCGATTCCCCTGGTACGCCACGCCCGCCACCAACCACGTCGCCGTAGACCACGCCTCCCGAACCGGCCAGTCCCTCCTGCCCTGGGCCGCCTGGAAGTTCTACCAGATCCACGGTCGGAAGGATCTGATCCGGCAGATCTATCCGGGCATGAAGAAGGACGTGGATTGGTGGATCGCCGACCGTGATCCCGATGGCACCGGGCTGTTCCGCATCGCCGACCAACTTGAAACGGGTATGGACGACCTGCACCGCCGCTGGAAAGGCCCGACTCCGGCCCGCTACGAGGCGATTGACGCTACCAGTTACGCCATCTTGAATTTGAAGGCTGTCGCGAACATGGCCCGCGTCCTTGGGGACTTAAAGGGCGCGAGGTATTATTTCACCTACGCCGCCAAGTCTACGAATACCCTGAACACCGTCCTGTGGGACCCTGCTCTGGGCCGCTACCGCGACCGCAACCCGGACACCGGAGAGCGGACAGATTACAACTCGCTGACCATTTTCTATCCCATGTTCGCGGGTGCAGTGACAAAAGCAAACCTGGTTGAGATCTCCCGGTATCTACTGAATCCGAAGGAGTACTGGACGCCTCACCCGGTCCCTGCCCTCTCTCAGTCCGACCCGGAGTTCGACCCGATACGCCGCTACTGGGCCGGCCCGACCTGGCCGGCGACCAATTCGCACGTCCTGGAAGGGTTCGCCGAGACCGCTAAGCGGATGGATCGGGCCGCCTTACCCCAGGCGGCGGCATTGTTCCACCGCGTTGCCGCGCTCCAACTCCGGCCTCGGGCGGACTTCTACGAGCACTACAACTCGCTGACGGGGGAGCCGGAGAGCGGCTTCCGGGACTACATGCATTCGTGGTGGATCGACACGATCATCCGCCAGGCGGCGGGCCTGACGCCGCAGGACGACGGCGGACTGGTTATTGACCCTTTGCCGCTGGGCTTGACGCACTTCGCTCTGCGCGGGGCGCCCTATCGGGGGCACCGGGTGGATGTCCTATGGAACGAAGCGGAAGCAGGTCCGGGCCTGACCGTGCGGATGGACGGCGTGGTCTTACGGCGCGTTCCCGGCTTCCGCCCCGGCGGGCCGCCGCTCATTCTACCCGCGTCATTCCTCCTGAAGCCGTGAGACTGAGCACCTCTGAGGATATTCCTCAATCCCAAACCTGCGCCAAAGCCATCAGCCGTTCCCGATACTCAATTCGCGTCCCCCACTCCGTTGGCCACGCTCCCATTCCGTGATAGGCCCCGGCGAAGGCGCCAGTGAGGCAGGCGATGGAGTCGGAGTCGCCGGAGGAGACAGCGGCGCGGCGGAGGGCGGCGAGGGGGTCGTCGGGGAAGAGCAGGAAGCAGAGCAGGCCGGTGGCGAAGGCCTCTTCGGCGATCCAGCCTTCGCCCGTAGTGAGGCAGGGGTCGGCGTCGCGATCGGCCCGGTCGAGCGCGACGTCTAGAGCGGACAGGATGCCCAGACAGTCGTCCCAGCCCCGCGCGATGA
>JAYTRQ010000181.1:0-2010 GCA_043746125.1 Armatimonadota bacterium
ACCTGGATGCTCCGAACCGGCAAACCCGCCGAAAGGCGGGGACGCAAAGCCATAGGGCCTTCGCCCCGGACTAACCCTCCGAGGCATGGCAGCCTGGCCGCCGAAAAGCAACTTGACGAAAAAAGGCATCCAACAACTATGAACACCAAGAACACACAACAGAATAAGAGTTTCGCCCCCGCCCTCGTCGCCCTCGGGCTGGCCCTGGCCGGCGCATTCCCCGCCCACGCCCACGCCCTCTGGGGCAACGCTCCCCAAGCCGCTCCGGCCAAGACCGATCTAGCCCTGACGCAGACCCTGCGCTCAGGCAAGCAGAGCGGTATGACGGCGGCCATCGTCAAGACGAGCGGCCCCCTGACCGCTGGGCAGATGGCCCAAATGACCGCACTCGGGGCGGGCGTCACTCGCCGCCTGCCCCTCATCGGATCGGTCGCGCTGACGGTCCCCACACGCAGCCTCGCCGCGCTGGCGGCCCTGCCCTTCGTCTCGCACCTGTCGTTCGACGGACAGGTCAAGAAGTGCGACACCTTCACTGTCGGCAGCAGTGGCGCGGGCTACGCCTACACCAACTATGGCCTCGACGGGACCGGCGTCACTGTCGCCGTCGTGGACAGCGGGGTCGGCAGGGTTAACGACATGGCCAATGTTCTTGCCAGCGTGGACTTGACCATAGGAAGCAGCCATGCCGACGACTGCGGCCACGGCACGCATGTGGCGGGCATTATCGCCGGCAACGGGAAGTCCTCCAGAGGCCCAAACTACTCCAAGACTTTCTACGGCGTCGCTCGCAACGCCAATCTCGTCAGTGTGCGCGTGCTGGACGGCTTCGGACAGGGCAGCGTCAGCCAAGTCATCAGCGGCCTGCAATGGGTGATCGCCAACAAAGCAATCTACAACATTCGCGTGCTGAACCTTTCGCTGGGCCACCCCATCGGGGAGAGCTACACCACCGACCCGCTCTGCCAGGCCGTCGAGGCTGCCTATAAGGCCGGCATCGTCGTCGTCTGCGCGGCGGGCAATGAGGGACGCGCCAGCGCCGTCAACACGGCGGGTGCCGCAAACGAGGGCTGGGGCCTGAACTACGGGTCTATCGCCTCGCCGGGCAACGACCCTGACGTCATCACCGTCGGTGCCATGAAGTCCGTAGATGGTATCCGCGCCGACGACAAGATCGCCACCTACTCCAGCCGTGGCCCGTCCCGTCTGGACCTGGTGATGAAACCCGACCTCGTCGCGCCGGGCAATCAGGTCATCTCAACGCTCACTGGAGGCTGCTACCTGGGCACCATCTACAAAGGGACCAACCAGATCCCGAACTCCCTGTATACCTTGGCGGGCAGGCGTCTCGACAGCTCCTCTAATAAGTACTTCCGGCTCTCAGGGACCTCGATGGCCGCGCCGGTCGTGGCCGGAGCCGCCGCCCTGCTCTTGCAGGCGGACCCCAGCCTGACGCCCGATACCGTCAAGGCCCGCCTGATGCTCACTGCCGACAAGTGGGTCGGCCCCCAAGGCGATGCCGACCCTTGCACCTATGGCGCGGGCTATCTCAACATCCCTGCCGCCCTCTCCTGCACGGACGTCGTCCCAAACCCGGCCCTCAGCCCCAAGCTCTCCATTGACAGCCAGGGCAACGTCGGCCTGGTCAACGACAGCCACATCATTTGGGGCACGCACATCATCTGGGGCACACACATCATCTGGGGCACCAGCGGTCTGTATGGCACCAGCATCATCTGGGGCAAGAGCATCATCTGGGGCAAGAACGTTCAGCAGTTCCCAGACGGTACACTCTCCTCCTCCAGCATCATCTGGGGCAAGAGCGTCTGGCAGGACGGCAGCATGCTGCCGATGAGTATGGGCGCGGTGGACCTGTCCAGCACCGCCCTCAACGGGGAATAGAAAGCCCCACTCGCACGACATTGACGCGATACGATATCACCTGGATGCTCCGAACCGGCAAACCCGCCGAAAGGCGGGGACGCAAAGCCATAGGGCCTTCGCCCCGGACTA
>JAYTRQ010000182.1:0-2009 GCA_043746125.1 Armatimonadota bacterium
CTGCTGGCCGACGAAGAAGTCGTTGACGGCGTGCAGCGATTGGCCGTCGCTCAGGGTGACGCGGGCCATCGTGACCCGCTTGCGCCGGAACTCCCCGCGCGGGGCCAGGCGCAGACGGCCCGCCGCCTCGGCCGCCGTGAAGGGGATCAAGACGCCGTCCACGTGGGCGGGGGCCGGGGTGATGGCCAGCAGGGGCTGCCCGTCCAGGTACTTGGCCGTGTTGACGACCAGCCCGTCCGGGCCGACCGTGACGACGAATTCCTCCGGCCCGAACGTGAAGTTCGGTACGAAGTTCCGCTCGATCCACTGTGCCCGGACGCCAGTGGGCAGCGCGGCTTTGACACTCGCCAAAGCCCCCTGGTAGGTCAAGTGGGCGGCCTCGTAGTCGGCGAACGGGACGCCGCCGTGTTCCAGGTAGAACCGGGCCTGCTCGCGTGTGCTGAACCGCTCGATCAGCGCCTCCAATCCCGTCTTCTTTGTGACGATGATGACCTTATCGTAGGCGGCCATCAGCGTGCCTCCGGTATGGGTGCAGGGGCGTTCAATAGCGAGCCGAGCGTTTCGGTCGTGACGTTCAGGCTGCCGATCTTGCGGGCGTTGTCGCCCATGCCCTTCAGCGCGAGGCTCAGGACCAGGCGCGGGTCCATGCTCCGGTACACGGCCAGCGTCTTCTCGGCCGCCCGCGCCTCGAACTCGGCCAGGGTCTCGGTCGCCCGCCCCTTATATTCGGCCTCCAGACGGGCGTTGTCGCCTTCCAGGGCAATCAAGTCGTGCCGCTGCTGTTCCAGGGCGATCTCCGTCGCCCGCTCGCTCTCCTTGATCTTGAGCTCCTCGGCCACGGCCGCCCCGCGCCGGGCGTAAATGGCCTCGTCGGCCTGTCGCAGCAGGGTCTCCCGGTACTGCGCTTCCAGCGCTTTGGCGACTTCGGGGGTGGGTTTGACGCTCAGGAAGTACAGGTTGGTCAGCTCGACACCCAGTGAGGCGAGCATCCCGCCCGCACGGATGCCGGCCAGGGTCGCCCCGGCGATCTCCTGCGACTGGCGCAGAGTCTCCTCCAAAGTCCGCCGCTGGATCTCGCGCCGGGTCTCCATCTGGATGACGTTTGCGATCCGTGGCGGCAGGCTCTCGGGGTCCTTGGCGCTGTAGGCCTGGCGGCGCGTGTCGTAGGCGAAGTTGAGCTGCATCGCCGCCTGGGCGGGGTCAGCGATGCGGTAGGTGAACTGCCCTTGCAGCGTCACTGATTGGAAGTTGTTGGTGCCCTCGCTGAAGACGAAGTTGGCGTCTCGGGTGCTGGTCGGGATGACCGCGACCTGCGTGTTGAGCTTGACATAGTAGAACGACTGTCCTAGACCTTGCCGGACAACCCGCCCGCCGGCATACTTGATAATATAGTCGGTCGGCTGTCCCTTAAAAAACGCAATCCCTAACATTATCTGCTCCTTGCTTTCTTAGTACGGCGGCAGAAGCCGCCGGAAGCCGTGGGTGAGAACAACCACCGTAAACAAAAAGTTGCGCCCCAGCAGCGGCACAAGCGGCAATTCCAGCGGCTTTTGCAGCGTCTTTGTTTCCTGTACTTCCGCCAGTTGTTCGGCTAATCGCTCCATCCAGTTGACTGTGCGCGGCCACTCCCAAAGCGCGGACAGCCATTCGGCAGGGATGCCATCTTTGCCGACCCCTGCCCCGACAATCGCACCGACAATCGCCGCCGTCGTGTCCGTGTCGCCACCGCATCGAATGACAGCCAAGACCGCGCTTCGGTAATCGCTCGGGTATGAGAGCCAGGCATGAACGGCAACCGGCACTGTCTGGTTGACGTAGCCTGAGACGCCCTTGTCCGCTCCGATGGCCGCGGCAAAGAGCCATGTCGCTTTTCCAGATTGAGCGCTAACAACGGCTTTTCGCAGCAGCGTTCGCAGGTCACTCTCATCCAGCATCGGCTTGATTGTCCGCCAGTAGAGATTTGGCAGATGGGCAGCCTCTGTTTCGCTGGCCGCAAGTGACGCGGCCAC
>JAYTRQ010000183.1:0-6452 GCA_043746125.1 Armatimonadota bacterium
TCTGCTGCATCAGGAAAGTGAACTGCTGCACGTCCACCGGGACTACCCGGCAGTCGGTCCGTGCCCGTGCCATCGCGCTGCGCTCTCTACGCTCGATCAGCGTCATCTCGCCGAACATGTCTCCGGGCGTCAGCGTCTCCAGGACGTTGGGGCCGACAATGATTTCTATCTCGCCCAGCTCGGCGATGAACATGGCCTCGCCGAGCTGGCCCTCCTCAAAAATCGTTTGGCCCGCTGAGAATGCCTCGGCATTGTCTGCGCTACGGAACAGATTGGTCTTCGCCACGAGATAAGCCTCCTCGAGGTGGAGCATACCGTGATACGGCCCGGCGCTACATTGTACACCAGAACGGCGGCAATCTGGGCAGCCGTTGGGTATAATGACTTGCGAGCGGCCTGTGTCCCCACTGCGTTCAGATCTCGGTCTCGATTGACCTAACCGAAAGCCTTCACACCCATGCCCACCTCCCTAAAACGTGCCTTTACTCTGATCGAATTGCTCGTCGTCATCGCCATTATCGCGATTCTCGCGGCGATTTTGTTCCCCGTCTTTCAGAGGGTCCGCGAGAATGCCCGCCGGGCCGCCTGCCAGTCCAACCTCAAGCAGATTGCGCTGGCGATGATCCAATATGAGCAGGACAGTGACGAGCTTCTGCCGGACCGGCGCGACCTCAAGTACCCCTACACCCCCCCGCTGCCGACGACCCCCCAGTCCCCGCCGTGGTCCGGCTTTCCTTTCTCCGACCCACGCTCTTCCTGGGCCGCTGTGGTGCTGAACCCCTACATTAAAGGCGACGCGATCTGGTCCTGCCCCAGCATGAAGGGGACGACACTTGGGGAAGACCAGCGCGTCAAAGAGACGCAGGGCAGGTTGACGACCCGTTACTGGATGTGGCGCTTCGACCGGATCGAACAGCCGCCGATCAAGCCGACAGACTGTTGGGGCAAAAGCACAGTAGGATGCATCTCAGACATTGACTCTTGGAACTCACCGGTCGTGCGGGAGAAGACGATTGATCCACCTGTGCCGCAGAGTGAGTCGGATCTGGAGCTGGCGGTTGACCCCTACGTCCCGAAATGCGCGACCAAGCCCTGCACGACGCCGGCCAACCTGCAAGGTCTAGCCGTCCACTTCGGTGGGCGCAACCGCGCCTTCTTCGACGGCCACGTCAAGTACCTGCGCGACGCCCGCACGAACTCGTGAGAGCAGAAGACTAACCGGCACTGAAAGTGCCGGCCTATTCGGAGGAAGTCGCTCCGCGACTGAGGAACCGCAGTCATTCGCGCTGTCTTCAACCCCGGAGGGGTTTCCTCCGGGTAGACCGGCACTTTCAGTGCCGGATGATTTTCTCGCTCCCCCGCCAGGGTGATTGCCTACGGGGTTCAGCCGGTGGAGGCGTAGAGGCAATGGGATAAAGCCCTTCGCTGTGTGGCGGGGACGCCGACTGACCGCTTCGCGGGCAGAAGACAAAAACAGAGGAAGCGCTCACAAATGCTGCTCTCATCCCCGCGAATCGGTGACTCGGCCGGAGGCCATAGAGCGAAGGGCTTCAGCCCATTGCCTCCGCGCCTCCATCGGCTGAACCCCATAGGCCATCGCTCCCCGCTCCCTCGCAGCACGCCCTTGACAATCCCACAGACTTGTGTTACTCTAAAGAGACAATGGCGTGCCATAAGGCATCATGCGAAAGGTCTACCACGTGAGCGTTTTACGTCGTCCCCTCCTCCCAGGCACGAGCCGGGCTGTCTCTTTCCTGACATTTGCGTTCCTCGCGGCCGTACTATTGACCGCCGCGCACCCTTCCCAGGCCGCCCCGGCGCTTGTCCGCCTACGCGGGCACGTCCCGGCCGCCGCCATCGCCCGCGCCCAGCCGCTCGGACGGGTCGCACGGGACGAGAGCATCCGCCTCGCCCTTGCCCTGCCGCTGCGCGACCCTGCCGGGCTGCAAGCGTTCCTCGACCGGCTCTATGACCCCGCCGCGCCTGAGTACGGGCACTACCTGACCGGTAACGAGTTTACTGCCCGGTACGGGCCGACCCAGCAGTCCTATGATGCCGTTCTTGCGTTCGCGCGGGCACGGGGCCTGACGATCACCAGCACCACGCCCAATCGCCTGCTCGTGAACGTCTCCGGTCCGGCCTCCGCCGTTGAAGCGGCCTTCGCCGTCCACCTGCTGCGTTACGAGAACGCGGACGGCTTCGTGTTCCACGCCCCCGACGGCGAACCGGCCATCCCCGCCCCGCTGGTGGGGCGGCTCTCAGGCGTGATCGGCCTGGCGAACAATGTCGTCCTGCACCCGCATTTTCAGCGCCTGGACACGAGCCGTGAAGAAGGCCTGGTGCCGCGCCTGCGCGGGAACGAGGTGGGCAGCGGGTTCCTCGGCGGGCTGACGCCTCTGGACATCAAGGCGGCCTACGATCTGACTAAAGTGACTCAGACTGGCACGGGCCGTACCCTCGCCCTCTACGAGCTGGATGGGTACGACCCGAGTGACGTCGCGACGTATGAGACCACCTATGGACTGCTACAGGTCCCGCTGCAAAACGTCCTCGTCGGCACAGCCGACGGCTCGGCTGGAAGTGGTGCGGGTGAGGTGACTCTGGACATCGAGCTGATGGCCGCCCTGGCACCAGGGGCCGCGGGCATCATCGTTTACGAAGGCCGGAACGGCACCACGGACGTTCTGGATACTTACAATCGGATCGCCACGGACAACAGTGCCAAGGAGGTCAGTACGTCCTGGGGCATAGACGAGGTCTCAGAGGGCCAGGCCGGCCGGGTGGCAGAGAACACCATCTTTCAGCAGATGGCCGCGCAGGGCCAAAGCCTCTATGCGGCCGCCGGTGATGACGGCGCGTATGACGACGGCTTCACGATTGTCGTGGACGATCCCGCCTCCCAGCCCTTCGTCACGGGCGTCGGCGGCACGACGCTGGCTGTCTCGGGCGCGGGCGGTCCCTACCAGGCCGAGTCGGCCTGGGGCGACCCAAACAATCCGGGCAACCGGGGTGGCCCCCACGGCTCGGGCGGCGGCGGCGGCATCAGCCGGTTCACGCCCCTCCCCGACTACCAGAACGGTGTCGGCCTGAGCCAAACGTTCCGCAACGTGCCGGACGTCTCCCTGGCTGCGGACCCTAACACCGGGTATTCCATCTTCTTTGGGGGCAAACTCACCGTCTTTGGAGGAACGAGCTGTGCCGCGCCGCTTTGGGCCGCCTACACCGCCCTGGTCAATCAGGCCCGAGTCGGCTACAAACAGCAGCCGCTCGGATTCGCCAACCCGACCCTCTATGCGATCGCCAAAGGGGCCGGCTACGCTAAGGGCTTCCACGACGTCACGAGCGGTACTAACCTCTTCTATGCGACTGGGCCGGGTTACGACAATGCGTCTGGCCTCGGCTCGTTCGACGGCGCAGGGCTTCTCGCCCTGGTCGCCCCGCCGCCCGTGACCAACAGCAACCCGTTGGTCTCGCTCACGCTGAACCCACCCACCGTCGTCGGCGGCCTGAAATCGGTCGGCACGGTCACCCTCTCCAACCCGGCCGCTTCCGGTGGGGCGACGGTCAGCCTGGCGTCGAGCGACCTGGCCACGGCCACCGTGCTTGCCACCGTCGCGGTCGTGCCGGGCGGCCTCACCGCCAACTTCACTATCACCACAGTCGCCGTCAACGCGCTCAAGACAGTGACCATCACGGCGAAGCTGGGCCAGGGCACCCAGACCGCCGCCCTCCAGGTCACGCCGCCCCTGGGCAGCATCGCACCCATGTCAGTGGCCCTCAGCCCCGGCGGCGTGTGCGGCACCGGTTCCTCTACAGGCACCGTGACACTCAACGGCCCCGCCCCGGCTGGTGGGCTGATCGTGACCCTCACCAGCAGCGACGCCTCCGTCGCCGTGCCGGGCAGCGTCACCGTCGCGGCCGGCGCAACGACCGCGATCTTCAGCGTTGCGACCAGCATCGTGGCCCAGGACACACCCGTCACGATCACGGCGACGGCCAACAACACGAGCCAGACGGGGACGCTGACCGTACAGGCCGTGACCTTGCAGCCCTTCAACCTGTCGGTCGCCACGGTCACTGGAGGGCGTCAGCTCTCCGCCTCAGTCAACCTGTCCTGCCCGGCCCCCCCCGGCGGCTCCACGATCACCCTCACGAGTGACAACCCCACCGTGGTCTCGGTCCCGGACTCCGTCACCGTCCCCACCGGGTCCACCGTCGGCACGTTCGCCGTCAGCACCATCACGGTCGCCTCCGCCGTGACCGTTAAAGTCACCGCCGCGTATAACAACCAGACACGGAACGTTCCCCTGACGGTGCAGCCCGGCGGCCTGGTCGGCTTTCTCCTCACACCCACCAGCGTCACTGGCGGCGGTTCCTCGACTGCCGCTCTGACACTGGACTCGGCCGCGCCGGCCGGTGGCCTCATCGTCGCCCTGAGCAATGACACGCCCGGCGCGGCGACGGTCCCCGCGAGCGTGGTTATCCCTGGTGGATCGTCCACGGTCAGCCTCCCCGTCACGACCGTCAGCGTGTCCGCCGTCACCGTCGCGAAGATCACGGCCACCCTGAACGGGGTGCCGCTCTCGGCCACTCTGACTGTACTGCCGATCCAGGTGACTGGGCTGACCATCAACCCGCTCCGGGTGATTCTGGGCGGGTCGGCGACGGGCACGGTCACGATCAACGTCCCCGCACCGGTGGGTGGCCTGGCCGTGTCCCTGTCCAGCGGCTCCGCTTCCGTCACGGTGCCGGCCACCATCACCATCCCGGCCGGCACAGTCTCTGCCACCTTCGCTGCGACGGGCGCGGCCGTCGGCACGGCGAACCTTGCCGCCGCGCTGGGCGGGCAGACGCAGACCGCTTCGCTGACCGTCCTGAGTGCGCCGGGCACGACCTACCCGACTGGCCTGAACCTGCTGTCGGTGCCCTACGACTATACGGGCCAGTCTCTCGACGCCGTGTTCGGCTACGCCGGGGTTCGTCTGGCCGTCTGGCAGCCCGGTGCGGGGACTTATATCCTGACGCCAAGTGCCCCCGCCGATGCCCTGCGTCCCGGCCAGGGCTATTGGGTCAATCTGCCCCACGCCCTCGCGCTGACGTCGGTCGGCACGCCGGCGAACGCGACGACCGACTTCTCGCTCCCGCTCCAGGCCGGCTGGAACCAGATCGGCGACCCGTTCCCGATCTCCATCAAGATGAGCGGCCTCCAGGCACAGAGCGGCGGAGCGTCCCTGCCGTTCGCCCAGGCCGTCTCCGGCGCGACCCCGCTCCTGAGCGCCTTGGTGTATGGCTACACGCCCGCCGCGGGTAAGACCGGCGGCGCGTACGTTTACGTCACGGCCGATGGCTCCCTCCAGCCCGGCCAGGGCTACTGGATGTACGCCTACAAGGCGGTCACCCTGGTCATCCCGCACGCGGCCCAGTGAGGCCCTGACACCGGGAAGGGCGGACCTCAGTAGGGTCCGCCCTTTTACTCGGGAGATGACAAAGATGGATGACTACGAGGTTAAAGTCTATTATAGCCCGGAGGACGAGTGCTATGTGGCACAGATCGTGGAGCCTATCGGCTGTGCCACCGATGGACCGACCCCGGAAGAGGCTCTGGCGAACCTGCGGGAACTGAAAGGGATATGGATTCGCACCCTGACCGAGAACGGCTATCCCCTCCCGCCACGCTATGCCCCTCTGACCACGCCGAGAGCGGCAAGAGGAGTCTCGGAGTTGACCGCCGCCTGACCCGAAGACTTCGTCGGCGCACCGAGAAGGGCAGACCCCAGTGGGGTCTGCCCTTCTGCCATCTGCCGGCCCCTTGACAGACACCCGCCTGGCAGTGTATCCTATGCGGGTAGCCGTCCCAAGTCACTGGAGAGCTGGGGCGCGAACGGATTCGGAAAGAGGTCCCCGCGAAATGCTGTCATCCACCCAGACGCCGCCGCAGGCGGTCGTTATCCTCGGCTGCGGCCGGGTCGGCTCCACCCTCGCCCGCCAGCTTGCCGGCGAGGGCCACACCGTCACGATCATAGACCAGACCAGTGACGCCTTCCGCCGGCTGGGCACCAAGTTCAAGGGCCAGCGCCTGGTTGGGTCAGGCCTGGATCAGGACCTCCTCCAGCGGGCTGGCCTGGACCGCGCCGACGTGTTCCTGGCCGTCACACAGGGCGACAACACCAACATCTTCGCCGCCCAGATCGCCCGCGAGGTCTTCCAGGTCGGCCACGTGGTCGCCCGCATCTACGACCCTATCCGCGCCCAAGCGTACCGGGAACTCGGTATCACCACCCTCTGCACCACCACCCTAGCCGCCGGGCTGATGCACGATGCCGCCTTCAATGCCGAAGAAAGCCCCTTGCAGCAGGCCGCCCAGGCGTGGGACAAGCTCTACTTAGAGCAGCGAGGCTAGACAGGACTCACACTTATGTACGTGATCGTTGTAGGCGCCGGCAAGGTCGGCT
>JAYTRQ010000184.1:0-6451 GCA_043746125.1 Armatimonadota bacterium
GCCGGTCTACTTCGTCGTCAACGACCCGTCCGGGACGGCCATCTACAACCCCATGCCGGCACCGCCCCTGACGACAGTGTCCCTCACGGCCGGGCAGTCTCTGATCCAGTCCATCCCCGTGCAGCTACCGGCGGCGGCTGGGGCCTATACGGCGAAGGCCAGCTTCTCACTCTCGGATGGCACGGCGAACACCGTCGTCGGTCCGCTGACCGTGACCGCCAGGTAGTCTAAACGCCTCTCACTGGGCGCTCCCAGATCGTCTCGGGGGTGCCCGCGCGGGCGTTGACCAGCCGGGCCAGCACGAACAGGTGGTCACTTAGGCGGTTCAAGTAGCGCGACACCTCCGGGTTGATCGTCTCCGCCTCCCCTAACGTCACCAGGTACCGCTCGGCCCGGCGGCAGACGGTCCTTGCCTGATGCAAGGTCGCCCCGCCCGCGCTTCCGCCCGGCAGGATGAAGTGCCTCAGAGGCGTTAGCTCCTCCTCAAACCGGTCAATCTCCGACTCGAGCCGCGCCGTCTCTTCAGACCGGACACGCGGGACGGTCTCGCCCCGCTCCGTGGGCGTCGCCAGGTCCGCTCCCACCTCAAAGAGTTCCCCCTGAATGCGGGTCAGAACGGTTTGGATTTCGGCGTCACCGATCTGCGTGAGCGCCACGCCCAGGACGGCGTTGCACTCGTCTACAGTGCCGTAGGTCTCGACGCGGATGGCGTTCTTCCAAACGATCTGGCCGCCATACAGGCTGGTCTTGCCGCCGTCGCCGGTTTTGGTATAGATCTTCATAAGGGCCAGTATAGACCGGCCGACCCACTTCTGTCAATCGGACGAGCGTCTTGACAACGCCTCTAAGACGTGATACCATTGGGCCATTCTCAGGAGGACACGTTACACTATGATCCCCATGCGCTTTCTGCTCCCCTTCGCTGCCCTCGCAACTCTCGTTCCAGCGGCCCAGGCCGCCCCCGACACCATCACGCGGCAGGCGTGGGGCCACACGGCGGGCGGGGAGGCCGTCTCGCTGTACACCCTGACCAACGCGCGGGGCGCTCAGGTCAAGATCACGAACTACGGCGGCATCGTCACGGCCATCCTGGTTCCGGATAAGCGCGGCCGGCTGGGCGACGTCGCCCTCGGCTTTAACACCATCCGCGAGTATGAGAAAGGCAGCCCCTACTTCGGTGCCCTCATCGGCCGCTACGGCAACCGGATCGCGAACGGCAAATTTGCACTCGACGGTGAGACCTACAAACTGTTCGTCAATAACGGTCCGAATAGCCTGCACGGCGGCAAAGTCGGCTTCGACAAGAAGGTCTGGACGGCGACCCCAACCAAAGCCAAGCGTGGCGTCGGCCTGGCCCTGAGCCTCGTCAGCCCGGACGGTGAAGAGGGCTACCCGGGCACCCTGACTGCGCACGTCATCTACACCTGGACAGATGACGATGCCCTGCGGATGGTCTACACGGCGACGACGGACAAAGACACGGTCTTTAACCCGACTAACCACTCGTATTTCAACCTTGACGGCGAGGGGCGTGGCACGATCCTGAACACGCGCCTGACCGTCAACGCCGACCGGTTCACGCCCGTGGACAAGACGCAGATCCCCATCGGCGTCCTTCGCTCCGTGGCCGGCACGCCGTTCGACTTCCGCCGCCCCCATGCCATCGGTGAGCGGATTAACAGGCTCGACGCCCAGCTTGCCATCGGCAAGGGGTACGACCACAACTACGTGCTGAACGGGAGTGGCCTACGCCTGGCCGTCCGCGCCTACTCGCCCCAGTCCGGCCGTGTCCTAACGGTCTTTACCGACCAGCCCGGCATCCAGCTTTACACCGGCAACTTTCTGGACGGAAAGTTGATCGGTAAGAGCGGTCGTCATTACGTCCAACGCGGCGCGTTCGCTCTGGAGGCGCAGCATTATCCCGACTCGCCGAACCACCCGGCGTTCCCAACGACCGAGTTGAAGCCGGGTGAGGTGTATCGTCAGACGACCGTGGACCAGTTCTCGGTGCGGTAGTCGCCCCAGCGCCCCAACTCTGGGAGCGCAGGGTGATTGCATTTAATCCTAGCGGTCACACGGCAATAGGAGCGGCGCGGCAATGGAGTAAACTCCTTCGCTTTGTGGCCTACGACCGAGCCACCGCTTTTCACTCCGCTATGGAGCGAAGCGACTAGGAGCGCGGGGGCAAGATCAGGACTTGTCAGATACTTTTGTCCTAGTCTTCTGCCCGCGAAGCGGTCAGTCGGCGTCTGCGCCACACAGCGAAGGGCTTTAGCCCATTGGCTCGAATGCCTCTATTAGCTCTAATGCCTCAAGTCCAGAGGCAAGCGCCCTGTCTGGGAGCCTCCCTGCCTTGACGCACCCCCCATCACTGTGCTAAGATAGCCCCGTGCGCCCACGATATTATAAAGCCGCGCACGGGGAGACTGTCTATGTCCATGCTGGGGCGGATGTTCGGGTTCGGACGGAGCGACCACTACGACCAGGGGATACACCTCTTCGACCAGGGCCTGTACCAAGAGGCCATCGCCGAGCTTCGGCAGGCGGGCGAAGGCGACGAGTTGACGGACCGCCTGGCCTCGTTCTACGTCGCCGAATCCCATACCCATTTAGGCATGACTGCGCTGGACTCTGGGCGCTTTGAGGCGGCGCGGGCGGCCTTCACCGAGGCCCTGACCCTCAACCCCCATTACGCCGACCTGCACTTCCAGTCGGGTCTAGCCTGCCGTGGCCTGGGCGATGCCTCCGCTGCCCTCGCGTCCTTCGACGCCGCCCTGCGCGTCAACTCCCGCTACGCCAAAGCCCACTTCTACCGGGGGCTGGCCCTGTACGAGTCGGACCAGCCCGCCGAGGCTCTGGCCGCCCTGTGCCGTGCGCTGGATCTGGACGAAGGCTACCAGACGACCGACTTTGACGCCGCTTGTGCTGCCCACGAGTCCGGCGATCCCGTCACCGCCCACGCCCTGTTCGCCCGGATCGCCGAGACGGACGTGGACGACATCACCTTTCTTGCCCGCCTGGGTGCGGACCTGTACCGCCGTGGGATGTACGCTGAAGCCGCCCGTGAATTTGGGAAGGCCCTTGCCCTGAACGGCAACTACGCCGACATCCGAAACCATCTGGGCATCGCCCTGAACGCTCAGGGGCTGTACCCGGAGGCGATCGAGGAGTTCCACCGTGCCCTCGCCATCAATCCAAACTACGCTGAGGCGCGGACCAATCTCGGCCTGACGCTCCGGGCAGCGGGCCGGACCGAAGAGGCCGACGCCGAGTTCGCCCGCGTCCTAGGAGCCGACCCCGGCAACGCCATCGCGCGCGGCGACGTGGTTCGCTAGGGACTCGCTTAAGTCCCCATAGGGCGCTTTCTATGGTGGTCACCATGGTTTTGGGGCAATTGCCCGGCGACTGGTGCGCCCACGCCCCTGGCCTCGCCGACAGAATCAACGCGACCGGGAAGACGCGAGAGTCTGTCATAGAGAACTTCCGCGACGCCATGCTGGACCTGTTCGACTACAAGCGCGAACAGGGGGAGGAAGTCCCGGACGTGACGGCCTTAGACATCCATGAACTGCGCGAGGTGGCGACGCTGGAACTTATGGAGGCAGTCGCGGCCTAGTTCCGCCGCACCCTCGTTCTTGATTGCGAGTACGCCCCGGCGCGGACCCTGCTGTATTTCTGGGCCGCAAGGCGGGACGCAGCAGAGGCGGTTGCTCATCAGACGAAAGGCGTCAGAATGAAACTCTACCCCGCTTGGCTCTACCTGGTCTGGCTGCTGGCCTGGTTCGCCTTCTACACCGTGCGCCTTAACGAAGGCCACTTTGGGAAGTGGTCGGAGATCACGTTCTGCATTGCCTTTGGCGGGCCTGGCATACTGTATGAAGCGGGGAGGATGACACCGAAGTTCGTCCGAAGTCGCAAGGCTAGCAGAACCCAAAAAACATAGCGTCGGCAGGGGAAGAGGGCAGAAAACCCCGCCCCTGCGCGGATAGGTTTTCGCTCTGACTCGACCTTTGCCCTACGCAACGGAAGGGAAGAGGGCGGGGGCAAGCCATGCCCCTACCCAGACGGGCGGCGAGAAATCGGCGTGTGTAGGCGGCCTTGCTTGCTGCGCCATTCCGAACGGACCTCTCATGGTGGACTTTATGCAGACGCCGATTTACGATACTATAGGGCGTTCTTACGCTCACACGCGGCGGCCTGACCCACGCATTGTGGATGCCCTCGTCAATCAGATCGCGCTGCCGGAAGGAAGTCTGATCGCGGACGTCGGGGTGGGAACCGGCAATTATACGAACGCGCTCGCTGACCGGGGATTCAGAATGCACGCCGTTGAGCCATCTCCCGTCATGCGTGAACAGGCGATGACTCATCCTAATGTCACCTGGCATGAGGGGACTGCGGAACGTCTACCCATCCCAGACAATTCCATGCAAGGTGTCATCAGCACCCTCGCCATTCATCACTTCTCTGATTTTGGTCAATCCCTTCGTGAGATGGACCGAGTGGCCGGGGTGGGGCCTCTCCTCTTCCTCACGTTTGACTACAGGCAGGTGGATCGGCTTTGGTTAGGGGACTACTTCCCGACGCTGTGGGAAGCCGCCGTCTATTCCCTACCGCCGCTGGGTGACATTGCCTTGGAGATTGAGGCGAACACGACTAGAACTGTGGAGATTGTTCCGTTTCTATTGCCCTCAGACCTCGTAGACATGTTCCTGGCGGCAGGATGGCAGCGTCCCTACGTCTATCTTGATCCCGCCGTTCGTGCCGGCATCTCGTCGTTCCAGGGGGGCGACGCAGGCGAGATTGAGCAGGGCCTCCAACGCCTGCGAGGCGATCTGGAAGAGGGACACTGGGAGGACCAATATGGGTGGTTACGAGGCGTTCGCGAGATTGACGCGGGGTATCGTTTCTTGCGGGCTTCCACACCAGTTTCAGCCGCGAGCGGCGTCTGATCTGTCCCATATCTCCCCACAATCCGATTGGAGAGAAGAGGGCAGGGAGACCCCGCCCTCCGCTGCTCCAGCCCCGGCAAGCCTCTCGCATCGGGTATAATCCTCCCCATGACCCTCTTCTCCGTCACCCACCAGTCGCCCCATGAGGGAGCGCGGTGTGGTCTCCTGCGCCTGCCCCACGCCCCCGAACCCATTCCCACGCCTGTCTTCATGCCTGTCGGCACGCGCGGCACCGTCAAGGCCATGACGCAGGAGGAGGTGGCGGAACTCGGCTACCAACTCATTCTTGGCAACACATACCACCTGTATCTGAGGCCCGGCCTGGACCTAGTGCGGAAGGCGGGGGGGCTGCACCGATTTATCGCCTGGGACGGGGCGATGCTGACCGACAGCGGCGGCTTCCAGGTCTTCTCGCTGGAAGAACTGCGGAAGATCACCGAAGACGGGGTCAACTTCAAGTCCCATTTGGACGGTACGGAGCACTTTTTCAGCCCAGAGCGGTCCATTGAAGTGCAGCACGGCCTGGGCGCGGACGTCATTATGGCCTTTGATGAGTGCCCGCCGTACCCTTGCACGGAGGAGGGGACGCGGGCGGCAACGGAGCGGACGCATCGGTGGCTGGAACGGTGCCGGGTCTATCACGCCGCGCAAGGGACGGGCCAGTTCCTGTTCGGGATCGCGCAGGGTGGGGTCTACGAGAACCTTCGGGCCGAGAGCGCCCAGTTCGTCGCGCAGATGGACACGCCCGGTATTGCGGTGGGCGGCGTGTCGGTGGGGGAGCCGCCGGAACTGATGCAGGCGGCGGTCGGCTGGAGCCTGCCGCACCTGCCGGTCCATAAGCCGCGCTACCTGATGGGGGTCGGGACGCCGCGTGACATCCTAGACGCCGTGGCGCAGGGCGTGGATATGTTCGACTGCGTCCTGCCGACGCGCTTGGGGCGGAATGGGACGCTGTACACGACACGGGGGCGCATCAACATCAAGGGCAGTCGGTTCACGGAAGACTTCGGGCCGGTGGACCCGAACTGCGGCTGCCGCGTTTGTCAGCGATACTCAGCGGCCTACATCCGGCACTTGTACAAGTGTGATGAGATCTTGGCATCCCGTTTGGCGACCTATCACAACCTGGCGCATTACGCGCAGTTGATGGCGGGCATCCGGGAGGCGACCACGGCGGATCGGTACGGGGCGTTCCGGCGGGAGACGTTGGCGCGGTATGAGGAGTTGAAGGCGGAGGAGTAAGGTGGGGGAGAGAGGGGCCAACGCAAGGGGCCAGCGGTTAAAACCGCCGCTTGGTGGCGAAGCGCCAAGTCTCGGCCTTCGCCGAGACAGGAAGGGAGGCCGCTAGCCTTTTCCCCTTCCTGTCTTTCCTCGACGCAGGTCGAGGGATGGCGCTTCGCCACCGAGCGGCGGTTTCAACCGCTGGCCCCTCGCGTTGACCGTGCCCCTTGCGTTGACCGTGCCCCTTGCGTTGACCGTGCCCCTTGCGTTGACCGTGC
>JAYTRQ010000185.1:0-2008 GCA_043746125.1 Armatimonadota bacterium
ATCGCAGTGTAGGCGGCGCTAAATGAAGCTAAATGAAAGTGCAAACGCGAACTCGTGGGAGACAGTTGGGCAGCCTCGGTCGATCTCCTCGCGATGGTCCGGCAGTGGCTTGTGGAGGCGCTGCACCTAGACCAGACGCAAACGGCGCTGACAACGGCCGTTGCCTCCCAGAACCCGCAGTGCGTTCGCCCGCTTCTAAACAAAGGTGCGAACCCAAAGCTGTGGAACGGCGATGGCAGTACGCCTCTTATGACGTCGGCTGACACGCATTGCTATGGTGATCCTGAAGGCACCCAGGACTACGTCAACGAGCCCGAAATGCGTGAGCCGACCGTCGCCGCCGCCAACAACGACCTCAAATCCATCCACCTTTTGATCGCGCACGGGGCGAATGTGAATCTTGGGGTGATGGTGGCACCCCGCTCGTCGCGACTACGAATGACGACATACTGACCGCCTACGGCAAGCGACATCAGGCCGAGGATGCCAGCGACATCCCAAATCCACTTCCCGTGACGCACTCGCATGACCCGACCGTGGCGCAGACACTTCTGGCGGCGGGTGTGGACGCCAACGCAATCAGCGGCTGGCCGGACCCAGCCTTGATGTATGCCGTTGCTGGGCATGACATCTCTCTTGTACGCCTACGAATGGCACACCAGGCGGATCCTATGGCGGTAGGCAGCAAGGGGGAAACGCTGCTGAAGCTGGCTACGGAGCGCGGCGACGCCGACCTTATCCCCCTTCTGCAGTAAAACCCGCAATGCCCTCAGTGAGCGACGAAAGGCGTTCTGGCATAATATAGAATGTAGGCGAACTATCCTACCGGAGCCGCTTTCGCTGTTCTAATGCCGCAAAAAGTGCTTCCGTGCCGAGGCCGCCAGGTCCTCTTGAGCCAGGCTCCCCGGAGGCCGCCCGAGCGCCCGATGACGTGCGCTTGCAGGGCGGTCGCCCGGTGGCCGGAGAATTAAGGAAGAACAACTAATGGTCTATCAAATGCCGTGCCCCGACAGGGCACACGTGTTCGCCGCCAGCAGTGTGGAGAATGTGGAACAGGCCCGCAGGGAAGTGCGGACCTGGGCGGATGAGAACGGTTACAGATCGGAAGCGTCGAAGTGGACGTTTACGACGTTCCGGGGCGGCAGCCGGCCCCGTGAATGGACCCTGCTGGAGCGTGGGCCGAAGTCTTGAAAGACGTCAGCAGACAGTAAGGTACTGGACGCTGAACTTATCGTCGGCGTCCGTCCAGACCTTGCGGACGGCAAGGCCCACCGATCCGGCCAGTCGGGCGAAGTCCACCAGGCTGTACTTGTACGAACACTCCGTCAGGATGGTCTCCTCTTCCTCGAAAGCGATCTCCACGCCGCCCATCCGCACATCCTGCGATCGCAGGCTCATCAGATGCATCTCGATCCGCCCAGCAAGCGCGTTGTAATAGGCGTGGTGGGCGAAGCCTCCTAAGTCGAAGTCTCCCCCCAATTCCTCGTTCATCCGCCGTAATAAGTTTAGATTGAAGGCCGCCGTGACGCCCGCCGAGTCGTTATAGGCGGCGTTCAGGACGGCCGCGTCTTTTTTAAGGTCCACGCCGATGAGCAGGCCCCCACCCGGCCCGCAGACGTCCGCGATATGCCGCAGGAATGCCTGCGCCTGGTCCGGGTGGAAGTTGCCGATGGTGGAGCCGGGGAAGTAGACCGCGCGGGACCGGGCGCGGCGGCGGGGCTGGGGGAGGGTGAAGTCGGCCGTGTAGTCGGCGCACAGGGGCAGGACCTCCAAATGGGGGTAGGCTTCCGAGAGGCCGGTGGCCGTGGCCGACAGATGTTCGCGGGAGATGTCCATCGGGACGTAGCCAGCCAGGTGGGGCAGACCGTCCAGCAGGATGCGCGTCTTGGTGCTGCTGCCGCTGCCGTACTCGATCAGGAGGCAGTCTGGGCCGAACAGCGCCGCCATCTCGTCCGCGTGGCGTCGCATAATGCCCGCCTCGGTGCGGGTGGGGTAGTATTCGGGCAGG
>JAYTRQ010000186.1:0-2005 GCA_043746125.1 Armatimonadota bacterium
CTACCCGCACTCCCGCAGAACCAGCAGGCCGCTCGTGTCCGCAATCTCGTTCAGGAGCGCCTGGACGCCTGGCGATACCTCTGGAACGGCGGCCCGAATGCCCTCGCCCGCCGCAACGACGCGCCCAGCGAGGCCGAGATCGAGGCACTGACCGCCCTCGACCACTGGCTGGACACCTGGCGCGACCAGGCGCACGAAGCAGCCCAGCCGCAAACGCACGTGTTCACCCTGCACCCACTTCCCACCCCGACCGATGCCGACGCCACGACGACAAGCGCCCACACCCACCAGACGGCCAGGAGATAGCCTTATGACGCCCTTACGCTTCGGTATCGTCGGTTGCGGCACCATCTCCGGCACCCACGGGGACGCCCTCGCCAGGCTCCGCGAGGAAGGCCTGGCTGAACTCGTGGCCGCTACCGACGTCGCCCCAGACCGCGCCCAGGCCTTCGTCGCCCAATACGGCGGCGAGGCCGTTCCTACTTATGAAGACTTGCTGACCCGGCCCGACATAGACGCCATCACCCTCTGCACCCCCTCCGGCCTGCACGGTCAGATGGCCGCCCAAGCCGCCCGCGCCGGCAAGCATATCCTTTCCGAAAAGCCCTTAGACGTCTGGATAGACGCCGTGGACCAGGCCATCGCCGCCGCCGCAGCAGCCGGCGTCATCTATGGCGGCATCTTCCAGGAGCGCTTCTCGCCCGCCGCCCGCAAGGTCAAGCGGGCCATTGACGCGGGCGCATTCGGCGAGATCGTCCTGGCCTGCGCCGAGACCAAGTGGTATCGGTCCCAGGGCTATTACGACAGCGGCGACTGGCGCGGCACATGGGCCTTGGACGCGGGCGTCTTCTCCAACCAGGGCATCCACAGCCTGGACAAAGTCCAGTGGCTGGCCGGTCCCGTCGCCGAAGTCCTGTCCGCCACCCTGCGCCCCGGCCTGCACCGCGACATGGAGGCTGAGAGCCTGGGCGTCGTCACCGTCCGCTTCGCGAGCGGCGCCTTGGGTACCCTGACCATGACCACGCTGGCCTATGAAGGCTTCCCCGAGCGCGTGGACGTCTCCGGCACCAAGGGCAGCGCCATGCTCGTCGGCGACCACCTCGCCCACTTCACGACCCTAGACCTGTACGACGACGGCGAGAGCCTTCCTGACGCCGCCCCCACCAAAACGACCGCAGGCACGGCCAGCGACCCCCTCGCCCTCTCCGGCGACGGCCACCTAGGCAACATCCGCGATTTCGTCCTCGCCGTCCACGAGGGCCGCGAGCCGATCGTCTCCGCCCGCGCCGCCCGACCAGCCGTCGCCCTGCTCAACATGATCTACGAAAAGGCCCGTGTCGGGCCGTATGCGTGAAGGCACGGGGCGCGTCCTGGGTCTAACAAGTCAAACCCCGTCCAGGAGCGCCCCATGACCAAGACTCACTTCACTATCGCCCTCGCCGCCTTGACTCTCTTCCTGTCCACCCCCGTCCACGCGAAACATCCGAAAGAAGTGCTTAAACCCAGCCTTCCGGTGACTGCGCCGCTCGCGCTCGAAGACCGGCAGCACCTACTTAACGACAGTTTCACCGTCGTCAAAACAGTTCACGAAATTCCAGCACCGGTTTATGCTCTCCTTTTTCAGCACGTCAGCAACGATCTTGATGGGATGGCAGACCCTGGGGAGAAATGGCAGGAAGGTGATGTCGTTGGGCCAAAGATGCTGCCATTCCGGCGTCTGATTCTGGCGGCAAACTCAGCGGGGTACAGCGTGATTTACGACGAACACGGTGGCTTCGGTTACTACCAGCAGGTCTCTCTCTACAGGCTGACCAAGGGGCTAGCGAAGCTTCTTTGGCAGACCACGGTTGATACAGGGTCACGGACTCTGACCTTCGAGCAGTTGCGCGCCCTTATCCGCAGTGGGAAGTATCACGCATTGAAGTGATCGACCGACGTTCCGTGGGCACGGCCAACGTAAGGGATCAGTCAACGTAAGGGATCAGTCAACGTAAGGGGCCAGTCA
>JAYTRQ010000187.1:0-1999 GCA_043746125.1 Armatimonadota bacterium
GGGGGAGGGCGATCCGCAGCGCCCCGGTCCGGCGCGGGGTCGTTTTGAGACGCATCTCGACGTCGAACCCGCCTTCCTCGCCCCCAGTGGGCGTCCAGCACATCTCCCAGTCCAGCGTCCCGCCGTCCATGCCCAGCTTGCGCGTGCCACCGAAGACCAGGCCGCCGCCCCGCAGAGCCTCGTGTCGGTCAATGGCGAGTGGGAAGGCTTCCCCTTTGAGAGTGACGGTGGCAAGGGGCCGCAGCACTCCGGTCTCGATCAAGGAGGCAAGGACTTTGGCCCCGCCCCGATTCCGGGCCGTGACGGCAAGCTGCCAGGTCTGCTTGAAGCCGGACGCGTGGGGCGTGAAGGCGGCCCAGAGGCCGGGCTTCGAGCCTTGCGGCTTGCCCAGGCGGTACAGGGTGGGGTCGGTGGGGGTCATAGGGTTTAGGAGTCGTTCGATAATCGTTCGAGCGTGTTCGAGCGGTTGAAAACCGCTCGCTAGGCGAGGCACCCTCCGGGTGGAAGAGAAGAGAGTATGCGGGGCCGGGGCTGTCTTGTCTGTCGTCCGCAGGACGCCTCACCCGGCGAGCAGTTTTCAACCGCTCGAATCCGTTTGCCTCCCCGCCTCCCCTTCCTACACCGCCGCCATCGCGTACGATTCGATCTCCAGGCGCTTGAATGTCAGCGCGTCCTGCATCTCCTCCATCGCCGCTTCGTTCAGGCTGAAATACTCCAGGACCATCGGGTCCACCTCGCGCGGCAGCGTATCCCCACCGCAGCCCAGGCCGGATCGGTGGGCCAGAACATTGGACAGGTAGACCAGGGCAGCCAGGTCGAAGGACGTCTGCGCCCGCGTCGGGTGGTGGTGGAACTCGACGGCCTCGACGACCGGGGCGGGCAAGCCCCACTTGCCCAGCACCCATGCGCCTAACGCCGGGTGGGCCAGGCCGATGACCTTACGCTCGGCGTCGTACATCGCCAGGCCCTCGCGGCGGACGACGTCCACCACTTCGCCCAGGGCGTCGGGAAGGAAGCGGGCCATGACGATCTTGCCGACGTCGTGCAGCAGAGCAGCCGTGAAGGCCTTCTCGGCCTGGGGGTAGCGGACGCGTTTGGCGAGCAATTTGGCGGCCGTGGCGGCGGAAACCGAATGCACCCAGAGGGCAGGCAGGTCGAAGCCGGTGGACGAGATGCGGAACATGTCGAAGACGGCGGCGGCGAGCAGGGTGTTCTTGAGGGTGGCGAACCCGAGCAGGGTGACGGCCTGGGGGACGTTCGCGATCTTCTGCCGGAAGCCGTAATAGGAGGAGTTTGCGAGCTTGAGCACCTTGGCCGCCATCGCCGGGTCGGCCTGGATGACGCGGGCGAGGTCCGACGAGGAGCAGAAAGGGTCCTCAATCATCTGCATAACCCGCAGGACGCTGGTGGGCAGCGTGGGGATCTCGGTGATGCGCGACAGCAGGCTTTCCAGGTGCGGGTTTTTCATGGAGTGTTCTCGGTATTTCTGACGGCAGGGCCGTTGGATGGGCACAGAGGGTGAGACAGTGGTTGATACCGGAATTGTCGGCACGGGAAAGGGGCAAGCATATCGGGAAAAATACGGGGGATTGGGGCGAGAGGGGCCAGGGAACGCGCCCAAAGAACTTACTGTTTTACCCCCAAACCGCCAGCGGGCAGGAAACGCCGCCCCACCCGGCGAATAGGGCTTTTAATCCCGCCCACGCTGTAAGAGGCCACGCCATGAGTCTAGCAATTACCCAGATTACGACAGAACAGCCAGAGTCGGTTTTTGAGACCCGCACCGTAGAGAGCTTCTATGATGAGATCTGCGACCTCTACCTCAAGTTCCCACAGCCGTGGGTGATCGGCTACAGCGGCGGCAAAGACTCCACGACGGTCCTGCAACTGATCTGGAAGGCCTTGGAGCGACTCCCAGCCGAGCAGCGGCAGAAGCCGGTCTACGTCATTGCGAGTGACACCAAGGTCGAGACGCCGGTCATCGTGGACTTTATTGACA
>JAYTRQ010000188.1:0-1995 GCA_043746125.1 Armatimonadota bacterium
CGCGTCTTCTCCTGCTGCCTGCGCCCGTGAGCCACCGCACCTTGCACACCCGACCCGTTCCGCTCCCTTCCCTCCTGTTACTTCTTTTGCTGGCCGCGCTCTGTGCGGGATGCGGGAACCCCGCGCCCGGCCCTCCCGCGCCGCCGCCCGCCGCCCGCCCACCCGCGCCCGTCCACTTCACGGACGTGGCTTCGGAGGCGGGCTTGCACTACCGCTGGGAGATGCCGCCCAAGGGGCCGCTCGACATCCTTCAGACCATCGGCAACGGGTGCGCGTTCTTGGACTATGATAACTCCGGGAATCTCTCCGTCCTGCTCGTCGGGGCCGACCACATCGCCCTCTACAAAGGGGACGGGCGCGGACACTTCACCGACGTCAGCCGTGCGATGGGCCTGGACACGCTCAAGGGCCACTTTTTAGGCTGCGCCGTGGGCGACTACGACAACGATGGCTACGACGACCTGTATCTCAGTGGCTACCGGACGGGCCTGCTCCTGCACAACGAGAAGGGGAGGCGATTCCGGGACGTCACGCAGGAGGCTGGGATCAGGCCCCAGCCTTGGGGCACGTCGGCGGCCTTCGGCGACATGGACAACGACGGGCGGCTCGACCTCTATGTCGCAGGCTATGTGGACTTCGACCCCCGGAAGTCGCAAAGGCTCTGCGTCGTGAAGACCAAGCAGGGTCCCGTTAAGACCGGGTGCGGGCCGGACAGCTTCCCCGCGCTCAAAGGCGTCCTGTACCACAACGAGGACGGCAAGCATTTCCGGGACGTCACGCAGGCATGGGGCCTGAGTTCCCAGTCCGGCAAGGGCCTGGGGGCGGCGATGGCTGACTACGCCGGCCGGGGCCGACTCGCGCTCGCCGTCGCCAACGACGAGATGCCGGGCGACCTCTTCCAGAACGGGGGCGGGGGGCGCATGAAGAACGTCGGGAAGGCTTCGGGGACCGCGTTCGGCGCATTGGGCGTCGCCCACGGCGGCATGGGGGTTGACTGGGGCGACTACGACAACCAGGGCCGCCTGAGCCTCTTCGTGGCGACCTACTCCGCAGAGCCGAAGGACCTGTACCACAACGAGGGGAACGGGCTGTTCATCAACGACGCGCTTTCCAGCGGCATGCCGCGCACCAGCCAGGACAAGGTGGCCTTCGGCTGCAAGTTCTTCGACGCCGATAACGACGGCTGGCTAGATTTGATCGTCGCGAACGGCCATACGGCGGACAACATCGCCGAGTTCTGGACCATCCGGGGCTACACCACCTACCGCCAGCCCACGCAGTTGTTTTACAACCTGGGCGCCATCCACAATGCCGGGCGGTTCGGGGACGTCTCCCCGAAGGCTGGGCAGGACTTCCAGCGCCCGATCCTGGGCCGGGGCCTCGCTGTGGGCGACTTCGACAACGACGGGCGCGTGGACGCCCTGGTCGTGGACAGCGAGGGCGCCCCCCTGCTCCTGCACAACGAGACCGCACCGGCGGGCCACTGGCTGTCGTTTACGCTGGTCGGCACGAAAAGCAACCGGGACGGCTACGGGGCGGCCGTCACGGTGACGGCGGGCGGCCTGACCCAGACGCGTGTCTGCCACACCGACGGCTCGTACCTATCGGCCTCGGACAAGCGGGTCCACGTCGGGATCGGCGCGGCCACGCGCGGCGAGACGGTCCGCATCCGCTGGCCCAGCGGCCAAACAGATACGTTCAAGGACGTGTCCGCCGACGCGGCCTACACGCTGCGCGAAGGGGACGCGCGGCCCCTCGGAACTCCCCGCACCGCTCGCAAGGTATACTAACAACACCCATCATGAACAAACTCACCCTCGCACTCTGCGCCGGCCTTGGCCTGGGCGTCCTCGGCACCGCGTCCGCTCAGGACGATCTGCCGCCACCCCCGCCCCGGATCGGCCCTGTTGGCCCCGCGCCCGGCCCTAACGCCCCCGCCGCGCCCGCGCCGCATTTCCAGGCCGCTCCCGACATCCCCGGCGCGGGGACGGCGCC
>JAYTRQ010000189.1:0-1993 GCA_043746125.1 Armatimonadota bacterium
ATCGTCATCACCGACGCCGACGCCCTGCGCTTTGGCGGAAATGCGGTCGTCCTCGGCAACCAGGTCGTAATGAACAGCGGCTGCGAGGCGCTGGCTCAGGCCCTGCGGGCACGCGGCCTCGTGGTCCATGAGACGGACCTGTCCGAGTTCATCAAGGCCGGCGGCTCGGCCAAGTGTCTGGTGCTGGCGCTGGAGCACTAAAGAGGAAAAGGCCTCGGCACAATCGTGCCGGGGCCTTTCGTTTAACGCATCAGCGCCTGACGCTCAGGGTGCCCATGCTGGCCTGGATCCGTTTGGCCTACGCTCGAGGCGCCTGCTCCGTACTTAGGAACTGATGTTACATAGGGCCTCTACCGGGCATTGAAATGCCCGGTCTTCAATGCCGAGCGGAGGCTCGCGCGTAACATCCGTTCCTTAGACACTCCCTCCGGCGATCAATCTTGACATCCGCGCCCGCAAGCAGGTAAACTAATCCAAACACCTTCTGTGAATACCAGTAGCAGATTACGATGACCGCGACGCCGCAACCGAGTTGGACACCGTTACCGCCGGGGAAGGGCGCCTGACCCTTTCGTCTTGCCGCCCCGTCGCCTCTGGAATGACCTCCCGATGCGCCCCCGTCTGCCCCTCCGGCACGGGGGCGTTTCCCGTTTTAAAAGTCCTGCGATTTGAAAGCCCCACAATGGAACCCATGAATGACAAGCGCACCGACTGGCGCACCCTGGCCCTGAATAGTGCCCTGCGGGCCGAGGCTTATGGGGACAATTGCGAGGATGCCCTGCTGCGCGACGTCCGCCGCGCCCGGTCGGGCGGCGCGACCCTGATGATGTACCTGGACCGCGTCCAGCTCCGCTGCTACCTGGAGCAGGAGGCCGCGCCCGTCCGCAGCCTCACGTCTGGCTCGGACGGCTTCCGGGGCCAGTCCGGCGAGGAAGAGGTCGTTCCCTACGTTGGCTGGTGGGCGGCCGAGTGGCGCGGTCACGCCTTTGAGATCGCTCTCGTGCCCAGTGGCTCGCGCGTCGGCTTCGTCGTCCTCCAGGCCGAGACTGCCGAGCCGCTGGCCGAGTTCGCCCGCGAGATGTCGGACTTCATCAGCCGGCCCACGGGCCGGTGCCTGCGCTACATGCACGGCTGGGAGAACGCCCCGGACATGGACCGCGAGATCGGCAAAGTCACCTGGGACGACATCGTCCTGCCGCCCGACGCCCTTGCCCGCATCCGGGAGGCTGTGGAGGGCTTCGTCGCGAACCGAGAGGCCTACGCCGCTCTGGGCTTCGCCTGGCGCCGGGGCGTCCTGCTGGTCGGCCCCCCCGGAACCGGCAAGACGATGATCTGCAAGGCCGTCGCCGCCGCCCTGCCGGACCTGCCGTTCCTGTACGTGCGGGACTTACAGCAGCGCTCACACGACGACGCCATCCGCACCATCTTCGCCCGCGCCCGCCAGCTCGCCCCCTGCATCCTGGCCTTTGAAGACCTGGACGGCCTGGTTCACGAGGACAACCGGACCGTGTTCCTGAACGAGCTGGACGGCTTCCAGAACAACGAGGGCCTGCTAGTCATCGCCTCGTCCAACCATCCGGGCCGTATTGACGAGGCTCTGCTGAAGCGCCCCAGCCGCTTCGACCGTGTCTTCCACATCGCCCCGCCCCAGCCGGCCGAGCGGCGCGAGTTCTGCCTGCGCCTGCTGTCCCGCTCGTCCCTGCGCGATCGCCTCACGCCGTCTCTCGACGTTGTGGCGCTGGCCGACCGCGTGGCCGACCGGACGGAGGGCTTCACGCCCGCCTATCTGAAAGAGGCCTTCGTCTCCGCCGCCTTGCAGCGTGCCCAGGAAGGCGCGATGACCCTCGACAACGCCTTCGCGGACGCCGTGCTGGCCCAGGTGGACGAGCTAAAGGCGCACCTGAAGCGCATGGACGACCCCGAAGCCCTGGCCGAAATGACGGCCGGCGGCAGCGCCTTGGGATTTAGGCACTAGCGAGAGAGGTTGACTATG
>JAYTRQ010000190.1:0-1990 GCA_043746125.1 Armatimonadota bacterium
TCACTATGATGCCCGTTAGCGAAGAGCGGTACGAACGCACGGGCAAGTTCAATCTGCGGACCAAGAGCTTCACGGGCGCGTCCGTGACCGACTGCCTACTGCAAGCCAAGCAGGAGATGGGCGCGGATGCGATCATCGTCAGCAAGAAGATTTACAAGAAAGGCGCGATCTTCGGCAAGTGGGGCGGTAAAGAGGTGGTCGAGATGATGTTCGGCACCTATCTGCCACCGACGCACCCGATCGTCAACCCGGCCCTGCGCTACGGCAATGGGGCAGTGGACGCCAAAAACTCACGGATTGAAGAGCTGGAAGCGCAGATTGCCAGCCTGCAAGAGAACTTCCAGAACCAAGCCGCCAAGCCGAAGGCGAAGAAACTCCCCGCCTTCGTGCCCGTCGCTCTGGAGGCAGACCCGGCTGAGAGTGGCCAGACGGCTCTTGCCCGGCTGGTCGCGCAGACGTCCGCTCCCGCCGAAGCTCGCCGGTCCCGCCGCAAAGACACTCCCGCAACGCCTGCCTTCGTGGAAGGTTACCCGGCCCTGACCCGGCAGTTGTTGGACGCTGACATCGCTGCGCCCCTCGTGAAGCAGTTGATCGCCGAGATCCCCGCTGGCCTGGCCGCCGCCGACGCCGTCACTTTTGCCCGAACGATCCTCTCCCAGCGCCTGCGGATCGCCAATGGCATTGACGCCCTGCCCTCGCATGGCAAGACCAAACTGCTGGCCTTCGTCGGTACGACCGGCGTGGGCAAGACGACCACCATCGCCAAGTTGACCGCTCGGTTCGCCCTATTGGAGAGGCGCAAGGTCGGTGTGGTGACGCTGGACACGCAGCGCATCGGCGCGGCCGAACAGCTGCAAAAGTATGGGGAGATTTTGAGGGTGCCGGTCAAAGTCGCGCACGACAAATTGGCCCTGATCGGGCACCTGAATGACTACGCGGCCGAGGGTATGGAGATCGTCCTGCTAGACACGGCGGGCCGCTCGCCGAACGAGATGATCCCATTAGGCGAAACCGCTCATCTATTTGAAGGGGTGGGGGCCGTGCAGAAGTACCTGACCATCCCGGCCGTGCTGGGGCAGCGGGACATGGAGAACATCGTCACCAAGTTCCAGCATGTGTTCACGCCGGACGCCGTCATCCTGACCAAGCTGGATGAGGCGTCCGACCACACTTGCTTCGGCCGCCTGCTGACGATGCAGGCCAAGTACGGCCTGCCGCTGGCCTACGTGACGACCGGCCAGAAGGTCCCCGACGACATCGTCCTGCCCGACGCCCACGCCATCGCGTCTCGGATTCTGGCCGCGCCGCTGCTCTAGTGGATGCGGAAGTAGGGGCGGAGGAGGGCGCGGCAAGCAGTGCCCTCCCTTTCTGGACGTGCCCGCTTTCTGGGTCGGTTCTCAGGCCCGGCACAGAAGCCGGGCTACCCGTGCTGCTGCCGCCGTCAGCAAGCGTTCTCCGTCGCTCATAGCCTGCTCCAGAGACATCGGCCCCGACACCAGGGGGAACGCGGATGTCAGCCCGAACTCGGCCAAGCGGTCCGCCGCGTCATCGTCCACCGACCCGCCGAAGGCGAGGACCGGGACGCCAAGCGCCCGGCAACGGCGCAGGACGCCGGAGATTGTCTTCCCTTGTAGCGTCTGTTCGTCAATCCGCCCTTCCCCCGTCCACACCCAATCCGCGCCCCGCGCCTTTTCATCAAAGCCTGCCGCGTCTAAGACGAGGTCAATCCCGCTCCGCATCTCTGCCCCCAGGAACGCCATCATCCCCGCTCCCAGGCCGCCCGCCGCGCCACCTCCGGCACGGTCGGCGACGTCCACTCCCAGATCCCGCTTGATGACGTCCACGTAGAGCGACAGGGTGGCATCGAGTTCGGCCACGGCCTCGGCATCCGCGCCCTTTTGCGGGCCGTAGACGGCCGACGCCCCATTGGGGCCGAGCAACGGGTTGGTGACGTCTGAGGCGATCACGACCTGGACGTTTTGGGGAAATC
>JAYTRQ010000191.1:0-6371 GCA_043746125.1 Armatimonadota bacterium
GGCGGACGGGTACGGCCCGGCACAGGGCATCTATCATCAGGTATGAGAGGAGGCTGCTCTCGATATATTGGAGCCAGGCCGTGCGGATGCCCGGCTCGACGGTCTCAAACTGGGACGTTTTGGTCGCCAAGGCCAGGTCCATTCCGCAGAGCAGCCCGAACGGGAAACCCTCAAACGTGAACTCGCGCAGATCGGCGGGCGCGTCCGCGACAGCCGCCCGCGCCCGCGCCTTGTCTTCGGGTGTCCCGAACGGCCGCAGATCAATGGCGTCCAGCCCGTACTCGGTCAGCATAGAGAAGGACGACGACGCGCAGCGCAGGCAGACGTCCTCCACGACTTTGGCGAGGGGTGGGTAGGGGAGCGCGTACATGTCCATGACGGGGCACCGAGGATAGAGTTCAAAGCAGCGGGTGAACAGGACGCGGTGCCCCCGTTCCTGGAGGCTGCGGCCGAGGATGCACTGGGCCGCCAGGTGCGGGACGACCCCGGCTTCGGGCGTAAAGAACAGGACGACGCCCCCCTCGCCGGGCGGCACGTCGGGCAGGGGCGTGGGGGCGGCCAGGCGGCGCTGCGTGATGCGCCGGCGGACCTCCCACTTGAGGCGGTCTTTGACCCGCGTGGCGACTTGACGGGGTTCCAGACTCATCTTTTTCCCTCCCCCGACCGCTGGAACAGCGTGTCGTCTCCCAGCGTCGCAACGGGCCGGAAGAGCGGCCCGAGAAAACGTTGGATCTCCGGCCGGTCGCCCGCCTCGATCAGCAGGAAGCGCGGGGCGTGCCGCCCCAGGTCCAGGCCTTGCAGGGCGGACAGCTCGTAGCCCTCTAAGTCCAGGCTCAAGAAGTCTACTGTTGAGACGTTGTGGCGGTCCAGCAGGGCCGACAGCGTCCGGGCCGGCGCGGTCACCAGGGTGGACGTGAGGCCCTGGTAGCTCTCGCCCTTCCGCAGATGCTCCCGCTCCTCATCCTCGGACCGGGAGCCTTTGACCAGGCTCATCAGGTTGCAGTCCCAGAGTTCCACGGTGGGCGCGGCGTAGTCGGCGGACACGAGGGCGCAGGTCTCCACCAGGCACTTGGGACGGTTCCGGCGGCACCGGTCGGCCAGGGCGGGGACCGGCTCGACGAGCAGGCCGTGCCAGGCCGCCCATGTTTCCAGGCCGGACGTGTTGGACTGGGCAATGCCGTCGTTCGCGCCCGCCTCCACGAAGAAGCCCTGGGCAGGCAGGAATCGGCGCAGGGCGCAGTAGCGGCGCCAGCGCGGCACGTAGTCGTACTTGAGGACGTTGTATTTGTGCCGCAGCCGGGAAATCATGGGGTGACGTCGAACTTAGAATACAGGCGCGGGAACTGGGCGATGCGCTCCGGCAGGCCCGTCCCCTCCTGGGGGCGCAGGGGCGTTCGCACGAACTCACCGCCGAACAGGCTGTCCGCGTATTCCAGTTGCAGCAGCAGCCGCTCGCCGGTCGAGAGCGGCTTGCCCTTGTGGAAGCCGCGCGTGTCCACGGCGACGATGGTGCCGCGCGGGCCGGTGATCTCAACGAACCCCTCTTGGGGGTAGTGCTTCGCCATGTCCTCGTCGGGGATGCGGACGTAGCCGCGCGACAGCAGCTCGCTCGCCCCCGCGCCGGCCTTGTGCGACCCGGCGACGTAGCAGTGCGGGCCGGTCTCCGTCGTGACGTCCGAGAGGTAAAAGAAGAACTTGAGCCACTTGATGCGGTCCATGTCGAAGGGGTACAACTGGGCGGCCTCGTCCGAGGCGACCTGGGTGAAGGCCGTGCTCCACCAGTAAGCCACGATGTCTAAAATCGGCTGAGACCGCAGATAGGCCTGCGCGACGGCCAGCAGGGACGTATCGGCGGCCAAGGCCTGAATGTCGGGCGACGTCAGCGAGTCCGCTTCGGCGAACATATAGGTTTCGGCCAGCGGCTTGGCCCGGTCGTACAGCGCCGTCTCGGGCTGGCCTTCGCGCCGAGGTCGAAGGCGACCCGGCGTGGAAAGAGCGAACTGTTCCAGCCGATCGCACGTCTCGGCTGGGAGATTCTGCGGGAACACGTAGTAGCCCTTGTCGGCCACCTCGCCTGCCACCCGCGCGACGTCTTCGGGCGCGAGGTCGCCCAGAACACCCGCCGTGGTGGGCAGCACGTACGGCGGAAACTCTTTGCACAGCGCCTCGTGCAGTTGATCGTTGGAGCGCCCGCCGGTCAGGCAGTGCAGGGTGATGAGGCTCTGGTAGGACTCGGCCGGGGTTTGCCCCGTCGCCTTGAACGTCGCCAGGCCCTCCTGCACCGATTTGGACGCCCGTGCGCGGCGCACAAGAGGCCCCAAGTACCGTTTAAGTTGACTCTTCATGCGCTCCCTTTTAGCCCAACATCTGGTTTGGGACCGGCCTCTTCCCGCAGCACGTCATACGTCTTCCACAAAGACTTGACGCTCTTAGACCAGTCGGCGCGTTCTTCTGCGACGTGCCGGTTTAGTTTTCCCATGCGACGTCTGTCCGCGACACTGAGTTCCGCGGCCGAAAGCAATGCACACGCGAATGCGCCCGCATCGCCGCCGTCGGCCAGCCAGCCGTTCTCGCCTGGCGCGATCCATTCCCGATTCCCGGCGGCGTCCGTGACCACGACAGGCAGGCCGGTCGCCATCGCCTCCAGAAGCGAGATCGAGCTGCCGTCACTCAAAGCACAGCTCACGTAGACGTCCGCCGCCCGGTAGTAATCCGGCAGGTCCCCCTGCGCGAGACGGCCCGGCCGGTGAACCACTTCGTCTAACCCATTCGCCGTGATGAATCGGCTGATCGTGTCCGCCAGCGAGCCGTCCCCAGGCAGGATCATACGCATCCTGGGGTCATGGCGATAAGCTCCCCGGAAAGCCTCCAGGGCCGTGAGGACGTCATAAAGAGGTTCCCAAGAGCGCAGAGACAGGACGACGAAGTTTTCTTCCCATCCAAGCCCCTGTTTGATCCCCCCGCCGGTTAAGCCTGGCGTGAAGCGGCTGAGGTCAATCCCCCACGGGAACTGAACGACGTGCCGGCCAGGGGAAGGAGCTAACTCCTGGACCCGCTGCCGGACCGCCTGGCAGTCGCAGAGCAGGGCGTCGGAATGGCGCAGTGCGTACGACGTCATCCACCGCCAGAAGTCGTCCCGGTCGGCGTCTACAAGGACGTCGAACCCCCATGACATGACCAGCAGAGGGTGAAAACCGCTCAGGGCGGCGATCCACCCGCAGGACTGTACCGGCCCGGCGTGGAGCACGTCGGGCTGGACGTCTTCAAGAACGCGGTCCAAGTCCGGCACACGCCGAAGCCATTCCTCGGGCGTGTTCGCGCTCCCTCCGGCGTTCGGCCATGTTACCTTGCGAACGGCACGGGGCAGTGGGCGTGTCTCGTGAGGCGCATCCGTTTCTTCCAGCGTGAGGAAAAACACGGAGTGTCCCGCAGAGGCAATGCCCTCCAGGAACCGATAGTCGTGAGGCGTATAACTGCGGCTGAAGTAGAGGATTCGCATGGCCGCTAGGCCTCACCCGTCACAGGGGCAAGCATGCCCCAGCGCAGGTAATCGCCGGCCTCGACGTTCGTGTTCAGGCGACGCCCGAGCACGTTTGGCAGGTCATAAGGGGCGATGGCGTCCGCCGGAGCCGGCCGCAGGACGTCCACCATCTCCCGCGTCAGGAAGGCCCCCGGATGGAGCGATTGGGCCGCGCGTAGACAGCGCCGCTGGACCACCACGGTCTGCCTCTCGTTTTCCTCCACCCGCTTGTCCGCATCCCCCAGCGCTTGTTCCAATTCGCGGCTGCGTTCTACCATCTCCCGCCAGGTGGCGGGGGTCATAGAGAATCTGTGATCGGGACCTTCCCGGCCCGTATCGTCCGTGAAATGCTTTTCCACGACCCGAACACCCAGGGCGATTGCGCCCAGCACGGTGGCCGGGCCGCTCGTGTGATCCGACAGCCCCAAAACCGCGTCCGGGAACATCACATGGAACGCCCTGAGAACGTTGAGGTGAACGTGCGCGAAGTTATCGGATGCGCCCGAGTAGTTGGTATTACACTGCATGAGCGCGATCCGGGGGTTGACGGAGCGAATCAAGTGAACCGCCCGCTGCACGTCGCCGAGGTTCGAGGCGCCGGTCGCCAGCAGAACCGGCTTCCCCTTCTCGGCCACCTTCAGCAAAATCTCTGGCCAGGTAATGTCTCCAGAGCCAATCTTGAACTGGGAGACGAAAGGATCGAGCATGTCAACGGCTTCCAGGTCGTAGGGTGTCGAGAAGAAGTCAACCCCAGCGTCATCGCTCTCCGCCTTTAGTGCGTGAGTCCACTCCCAGGGAAGGGAGGCGGCCTGGTAAACTTCGGTGACGGACTGTTTCCAGCTTGCCTGATGGGCTGACTGTGTCCCCAAAGCGCGGAAGCCATAGTCGCTCACGATCTTTCGGGCGCGGAAGTTCTGGAACTTCACGGCATCCGCCCCAGATTCCGCCGCCGAACGGATCAGCGTCTTGGCTCGGACCAGGTCGCCATCATGGTTGGCGGAAATGTCGGCGATGAAGTATGTGCGGGCGGCTGTGGACACCCCCAGATCGCGGAGTGTTTTAAACATCACTGTCTCCAAGAGTTTTCAACCGGGCGGCAAAGCCTTCGTCGCGCAGGTGTCGGAACCGTCCAATCCCGGACGCCACCGAGGGCATTGCGTGTCCCAAAGCTTCTGCGGCCTTGTCTGTGTTTAAAGAAGTGTTCTTCGGTCGCTTCGCCCGAGGTACCGTTTCTTCAATCAACGAGGGCACGACGAGACCCTGATCGAGACCAAACTCGGCTGCGATCCGGCGGCCGAAGTCGAGTTTGCTGCACGCGTCCCTGCTGCCGATATGATAACAGCCGCGTATGCCCCGTCGCATGCCTTCCTGGATCATCTCGCTCATGTCGTTGACCAGGAGCGGGCTGAAAAAGACGTCAGAAAAACCCGGCGCCGTGCTGCCCGCTTCCAGTGCGCTCAAGAACCACTCGGCTAGGCTCTGTTTCGGCTGCATGTTCCAGCCAAACATGGTGCCTCGGAAGATGACATGGCGGGCTAAAGCGGCCTGAACCGCCTTCTCGCCGGCCAGCTTACTTGATGCATAGGTGTTTTGCGGGTTTGGCTGACTCTCCTCCCGATAACAGCCATGCCCGCCCTCAAAAACAGCGTCAGTTGAGACGTAGACCATGCCCGCGCCGATCTCCCGAGCCTCTTCCGCCAGATACTGAGTGGCGTCCCTGTTTTGGCGGAAGGCCTCCGCTGGATGTGACTCACACCAGTCTACGTTTGTCGCCGCCGCACAGTGGATGATCCAATCCGGGTGATGCTCCCGAATCAGCCGCCGGACCGCTTTTTCGTCTGTCAGGTCTGTTCCGACCGCGATGACGCCCGGCAATGCCAACGGGTGCTGATGAAACACGGCTGTGACGTGCTGGTTTAGTCCGGCCGCCTGAAGGACAAAGTTGGAACCCAGCAGTCCGCTGGCCCCCGTCACTAAGATTCGGTCCATTTTTCTGTGCCGTCAGGCGACTTGCTTTTGCAAGACGTGTTCGTTGATCCACTGCCACTCGGGATGTCTTTCAAGGACTGCCAAAACGTCATGCCAGGAGAACTCACCGTGCCCAAAATAGTCGTAGACTTGCTGAACAAAGGCGAAGTCTTCCGCAGTATCCACGGTCCAGCGCATCCCGGAATAATCCGTCTCGTTCACGAATGCGGCTAAAGCAAACAGTTCCGGATGGCGGTAGAGGAATGGCGTCACGTGTTCCCGCCACGCCGGGTTATCGTCTTCCTGCCAAGCTTTTGCCAAGGCCCCCACTGAGAAGACTTCCGCATCAAGGCCGCGTGGGAAGGTGCGCGGCGTGATCGTGTTGCTCAGATAATCTAGCCCCGGGTCCTCCTGAAACCGGACCGTCATGGCATCTATGATTGTCGGCTCAATCAGGGGGCAGTCGGACGTCACGCGCACGACCTGATCTGCCTGAAAGCGGAGTGCCGCCTGATAATACCGATCTAGAACGTCTTCCTCGCTGCCGCGGAAGCAGGGGAAGCCTTCCTGCTCACAGTAGTCAGCAATCACGTCATCCAAGGGCAGTATCGTGGTGGCGACAACGACCTCATCAACCCGCTGACACCTGCGTACGCGAGTCATGCCCCACCAGAGGAGGGGCCGAGTGAGGAGCGGCTTCAGAACCTTACCAGGAAGCCGACTGCTCCCCATGCGGGCTTGAATGATGCAGACGGTCCGTGGTGACAAGGCGCTCACGGACCTGTCTCCCCCGCCAACTCCCGGAGCTGCGGCACCGTCAGCCACTCGGCGTTGTTGTCGCTGCTGTAGTGGAAGCCCTCCGGCAGCCCCGTGCCTTCCAGAG
>JAYTRQ010000192.1:0-1979 GCA_043746125.1 Armatimonadota bacterium
TTCAGGCAGGATTCCGCCCGGCCAAAGCCGAACACTCCCCCCATGCTCACAAACGAAGACGCATTAGAGATATTCCGCGCCTCGGGCGCCCTGCTGGAAGGCCACTTCCTGCTCGCCTCGGGCTACCACAGCGCCGTCTATCTGGAGAAGTTCCAGGTGCTGCAATTCCCGCCCTACGTGGAGCGGATGTGCAGGGAGATCGCCGAGCGGTTCGCGGGCGATGAGGTGCAGGTGGTGGTGGGGCCGACCACAGGCGGCGTCCTGCTGGCCTATGAGGTGGCGAAGCATTTGGGCGTACGCGGCATCTTCGCCGAGCGCGGCGACGACGGCAAGGGCCGGGTCCTGCGGCGGGGTTTTGAGATCTGCGAGGGCGAGAACGTGCTGGTCGTGGACGACATCCTGACCACAGGCGGCAGCGTCCGGGACACTATCGAGGTCGTGGAAGGCTATCAGGGCCGTCTCGTCGGCGTGGGCGTCCTGGCCGACCGCAGCGGCGGGGGCGTGGACTTTGGCGTCCCTTTGGAGGCTCTGCTGCGCCTGAACGTGGACAAGTTCGCCCCGGATGCCGTGCCGGACTGGCTGGCCGCCATTCCGCTGACGGAGCGGGGCAGTACGCACAACCTGAAGCCGGCCGCCTAGCCGGAAGAGGCAGGTTGCCTGTGGGAAAGCACGTTTGCCCGATTTGCGGCTTCAACGGTCTTGAAGAAGATCCAGGTCCGACGCCGGATCGCTCGGGGTCACACGAGATATGTCCCACCTGCGGCTGGCAGTTTGGTTGTAACAACTCCCGCAGCGCCGTCTCCTACCGTCGGCAGTGGGTGGAAGGCGGAGACTGTTGGCGAGTCTCCTGGGATCAGCCAAAAGATTGGGACCTGGCGCATCAACTTTCCAATGTCGGGCTGACTGTGCCGGACGTTTTGCAGACGGCGGAGGCGGATTGAGCAGATTCGTCACGCAGTGAGTGACAAATTCTCAGGCCAGTCGTTACACCCAACCCAGAGGGGAAGAAGCAGTGGATTTCTTTCAATCATCAGTCTCCCGGCTCATCGGGGCCTCCCTTCCAAGCATAGCGACGAGCGCCACCCTCGTGGGATGCGGACACGTCAAAGACGCTCTCTCGCCGCCGGACTCGTCACCCCCGGCGCACATCATCCACCTTTCGGACCAACAGCAGGGGGCGCTTTATCAGCAGCAAGGGGTGATTGCCAAATCCGGTTACATTCGTTTGGCTCAGATTCAGGATGGCGTCAACAAGACACAGCGAGTTTCGGATGGGGATGTGACTTTCCTAGTGCAACAGCTTGGCTCGCTGCCCGCCCGGACTACGTCACCGACCAAAATCCAGGCAGAGAATGTCGTGCTGGCCCATGTTGTGGGGGACAAACCGAAACACCAGACTCCCTCCCAGCGCACCCGTTTGTATGGCGCGATCTTGCCCTACATCGGTAGTTCCGACCCGCAGGTTCAAGTGGGCGCTTCCCTCGCTCTGGCGTCCACACGGGACCCACGCGCGGTTGCCGTCTTACAGGGCATGGCACGGAGCAGCCCCTACCCTGTCGTGCGCTTGGATGCCAAGGAATGGCTAAAAAGCTTCCGGGAAGCGCACGTCACTTCGGGCAAGTAAGCTAGCAGCACACCCAGATTACGCATCTATGACAGTCTCCGAACAACCACTCGCCGACCTAAAGGCCCTCGCCCTCAACGATGTCGAGCCGCTGTACGGGCGTATCCATGCCATCCTGACGGCGGCCCGAACGAACGTCGCGCGGTCGGTCAACACGGAGATGGTCCGGGCCTACTGGCTGGTGGGGCGCGAGATCGTGGAAGAGGAGCAGGTGGGGCAGGCAAGGGCGGCCTACGGCGGGGACGTCATCGCGCAGATATCGGTCCGCTTGCGGGGAGCGTTTGGCAAGGGCTTCACGGCGACCAACATTAGGCTGATGCGCCACTTCTACAAGGTTTATCCGCATCTTCTGGAG
>JAYTRQ010000193.1:0-1979 GCA_043746125.1 Armatimonadota bacterium
CTGACCTCCCCGCCCACCTCCAACACCCGCGAGTCGGAGGAGGCGCGTCAGGGCATGGTCACGCGCCAGACCGGGCTGCGGCGGGACCTGAACACGACCATCGCGAACGTTCTGCGGGATGCGAAGGTGTTCCAGGGCGGAATCGAGATCGTGGGCGACGATCTGCGGGGGGCGGTGGCCTCGGCCTTGGAAGCGTCGGTAGCGAGCCTCTACCCGCAATTCACGGTGGGCGATGACCCGAAGTGGGACACGGTGAAGGCCCGCGTGCGCCAGGGGAATGGGGACTCGCTGGCCGCCGTAGGTTGGACGAGGGATGTGCAGGACCACCCGGTCTGCCAGCAGCTAATCAGCTACATCGGCTCGGTCGGCAAGAAAGGCAGCGTGGTCCGAGACTATTTCGGTGCGCCGCCCTTCGGCTGGCCCAAGGACACGGTGACGGGTGGGCTGCTCGCGCTGACCCAGTCCGGGCATTTGCGGGCGACAGACAAGGGGACAGCGGTAACGGTGTCTCAGCTTGACGATAGCCGTGTGGGGCAGGCCGAGTTCCGGGTGGATATTATCACTATTTCCAGGCCCCAAATCACCCAAGTAGAAAAACTCATTGTGGCGGCTGGCCTCAAGTTCAAGGCAGGCGAAGTGGCGACAGCGGCTCCCACGTTCGTCGCTTTGATGCTGGATTTGGCGCGGGCGGCGGGCGGCCAGCCGCCGCTGCCCACTGCGCCAGCGACGAGCCATCTGGAGGTGCTCGGCAGTCTGAGTGGCAACGCCCTTCTGCTCGCGATCTTCGAGCAGAGAGACACCCTGACGCAGGAGGCCAGGGCATGGGGCGATGCCAAAACGCTGGCCGCCGCCCGCCTTCCCCGGTGGGGGGTCTTGCAGCGTCTCTTGAAATTCGCCCAGCCGCTGCCGATCTCGGAGCAGGTTGCACCCGAGGTGCGGGCCATCACCGAGAACCGCTCCCTGCTGTCCGACCCAGACCAGGTGGGGCCGCTCTGCTTGAAGCTGACCGATGCCCTGCGGACGGCGGTTCAGGCGGCGCGAGACGAACACCTTTCCGCCTACGGTGAGAAGATCGGCGATTTGGAGGCGTCCTCCGTGTGGGCGAAGCTGCCCGAGAAGGACCAGGCCCAGATTCGGGAGGCTAACGGGCTAGGGCCGTTGCCGCAGATGAATGTGGCGACGGAGGATGATGTGCTGGCGGCTCTGGAAGCCACGCCCCTGTCCGAATGGGAGAACAAGACGGCGGCCCTGTCCGAGCGCGTCACCCGCGCCTTATACGAAGCCGAGAAGCGGCTGGAGCCGACGGCGCGGCGGGTGAGCCTGCCGACGGCGAGCCTCAAGACGGTGGCGGAGGTGGACGCTTACCTGGAGAAGGCCCGCTCCCTGATTCTGGAACACGTCAATGCGGGCGTGCCCGTGGTGCTTTAAGGAACGTTTATGCCGACACTACACCCCGCGCAGCGCGGCCATCTGGAAAAGACCGTCATCGCCGCCCGAGACGAGGCGGAGAAGGCGGCCCTGAGTGCGCTGAAGCGTCTGGCCGTGGACCAGGACGAGCCGTTCGCGGCCCTAAGCGAAGGCGACCGCGCTCTGCGGCGTCGGCTCCGGGCCGAGATGCGTCGTCTGGGTGGCAAGGACGAGGCGAAGGGCCTGGCCGCGCTGGTAGCCGAGTGCGCGTACGAGCAGTGGCATCGGATGCTGTTCGCCCGGTTCCTGGCCGAGAACGACCTGCTGATCCACCCGGACACCGAGGGACCGGTCACCCTCAAGGACTGCGTTGAACTGGCTCAATATGAGGGCGACGCCGACTCCTGGGCCTGCGCCGCCCGGTATGCGTCCCGGATGCTCCCCGCGATCTTCCGCACCGACGACCCGGTGCTTGGCTTGCGCTTCGATGCGCTCGGGCGTCAGACTTTGGAGAAGCTGCTCTCGGACCTTCCCTCACCAGTCTTCACCGCCGAGGACAGCATCGGCTGGGT
>JAYTRQ010000194.1:0-1978 GCA_043746125.1 Armatimonadota bacterium
GGGTGCAACAGGCGCAGGACGGTGTCGAGGACCGTCAGCAGCGTCCGGCGGGCCGAGTCCTTGGCCGCGCCGTCTTCGCCTTGCAGCGCGGGCTTGCACAACTCTAAGAACCAATCGCAGTATTCGCTCCAAACGAACTCGTACAGGGCCGCACAGGCGTCGTCCAGGTCGTAGCTCGCCAGCGACGCCGTCACCGTCTGGATCGTCCTCTGCAACCGCGACAGAATCCAGCGCTCCGGCAGGGTAGGGGCGCTGCTTGCCGCGCCCTCTTCTGCGGATAAGTGGCTTCCCCCCGCGTTCATCAGCACGAACCGGGCCGCGTTCCAGATCTTGTTGCCGAAGTTCCGCGCCTCCGGCACCCGATCCTCGCTGAACCGGATGTCCTGGCCCTTGGACGCCAGGCGCAGGAGCGAGAAACGCAGGGCATCCGCGCCGTACTTGTCAATCATGTCCACGGGGTCAATGCCGTTGCCTAGGTTCTTGGACATGCGCCGGCCCTTCTTGTCCAGAACGGTCGCGTGGACGTAGACAGCGTCGAACGGCTTCTGCCCCATGAACTCCACGCCGGTCATTACCATGCGGGCCACCCACAGGTACAGGATCTCGCGGGACGTGGTCAAAAAGTTCGTCGGGTAGAAGTAGGCCAGGTCCGGCGTCTCCTGGGGCCAGCCCATCGTCGCGAACGGCCACAGGGCGGACGAGAACCACGTGTCCAAAACGTCCTCGTCCTGCGTCAGCTCGTCCGTGCCTGCCCGAGCGATAGCCTCCTCCAAGTTCCGGGCGGCCACGTGTGTGCCGTCCGGCTTGTAGTAGATGGGGAGACGGTGCCCCCACCACAACTGCCGCGACAGGGGCCAGTCACGCAGGCCCGCCATCCAGTCCAAATAGATGCGCTTGTAGCGCGGCGGCACCAGACGCACAGCGTCGTCTTCCACGGCCTGGGTCGCCTGAGCGACTAAGTTTGTGCCGCTCATGGTCATAAACCACTGGTCGGACAGCAGCGGCTCGATGGTCGTGTGGCAGCGTTCGCAGGTCGGGACGCGGTGAGGGTGGTCTTCCGTCTTTTCCAGCAGGCCCAATTCTTCCAAGTCGGCCACGACCAGGTTCCGCGCCTCATACCGGTCCAGGCCCGAGTAGCGCTCGCCGGCGGCTGCCGTCATATTCCCGTCGAAGCCGATGACTGTGATCTGCTCCAAGCCGTTGCGCTTGCCCGCCTCGTAGTCGTTCGGGTCGTGCGCGGGCGTCACTTTGACGGCCCCCGTGCCGAACTCGGCCTGGGCATAGGCGTCGGCGATGAGCGGGATGAGGCGGTCGGTGAGCGGCAGGGCGAACGTCTTGCCGATCAACCTCGTGTACCGGTCGTCGTCCGGGTTCACGGCTACGGCCGTGTCGCCCAGCATGGTCTCGGGCCGGGTCGTCGCCACGACCACGGACCCGGACCCGTCGGCAAACGGGTAGCGGATATGCCACAGGTGCCCCGCCTGTTCCTCCTCCTCGACTTCAATGTCCGAGATCACCGTGCGGCAGCGCGGGCACCAGTTGATCATGCGGTTGCCCCGATAAATGAGACCCGCATCGAAGAAGCGCACGAAGGCCTCCGACACGGACGCGGCGTACGCGGCGTCCATCGTGAAGCGTTCGCGCGACCAGTCATAGGAGCAGCCCAGGCGCTTGAGCTGGGAGATGATCCGAGACCCGTACTCGTCCTTCCACTCCCAGACACGGGCGACGAACTTCTCCCGGCCCAGGTCAAAGCGTGTCAGGCCTTCTTTGGCGATCTGCTTTTCCACCACGTTCTGGGTCGCGATTCCGGCATGATCCGTGCCGGGCAGGATCAGAACGGTGTCGCCGGCCATGCGCCGCCACCGACCTAACGCGTCCTGGACGGTATGGTTCAGGGCATGCCCCAAATGGAGGCTGCCGGTGACGTTCGGCGGCGGGATGGTGATGCTGTACTTGGGCTTGCCGGGCGTCGGCT
>JAYTRQ010000195.1:0-1975 GCA_043746125.1 Armatimonadota bacterium
GTCTCGCCCGGATGCAGGGCGGCATCAGCGGGCGTCAGGGTGATTAGAGGCTTATCCGAAATCAGCACCTGATCGCCGGAATAGCTGACCTGATAAAGCTGAAGGCCGGCGTCCAGTAGCGTATTGAACCGGGTCACGATGGCCATAGCCCGGCTGCCATCGGGATCGGCCAGGGTTGGCAGCGTGTGGTTGACGAAGACGATGTCCTCCCCGCCGCCCGCCGCAGGGTGCAGGGAGGCATGTGGTGCGTTCGTGACTTGTCGAACGGCACCCACCGTCACCGGCACGTTCATCTCTTTCAGCTCTTCCGTGATCAGAGTCACCCGCTCGGTCGCCTCGGGATGGTCCTGCAGAATGCCCATCTCAAAGTGCGGGCTGGCGTTTTCGAAGTCGCCCAGGCGCTCCATGAAGGTCAGCATCCCGACGGGATTGTAGCCAGCCTTCCGCATGACGATCGTGCCGCCATGGTCGGCATCTCGCTCCGCCTGCTGGCTGTACTTAATGTTCATAATGCCCATCTGCGTGTACTGCACGCCTTGGGCGAGGTTCGCCATGTCCTGCGGGTTGACGTGGGCCAGGATGGCGGCCAGCATTCCGGCCAGCATCTGCCCCGTCATCTTGCTCTGCTCGTGGGAGAGCGACTGGATGTGGTGGTGGGCGCTGTGCGTCATCTCGTGGCCCAGTACGCCGGCCAGTTCATCGTCTGAGCGGGCCTGCTTCATCAGGCCCGAGTTGACGTAGATCTGGCCGCCCGGCAGTGAGAAGGCGTTGACCGACTTGTCTTCCAGGACGTGGAAGTGCCACACGAAGGGGAAAACTTTGTCGTTCCCGTACTCCGCCGCGTAGTGCGTGGAGTTGACGACCAGGGCGATCCGCTGGCCGATGGCGTCCACCCGCGCCTGCATGTCCTTGTCTTTGGCCGGCTTGAGCGCCTTGGCGACTTCAGCAGCGCCGTCCTGCCCCTGCTTGATCTCGTCGGCCATCTGCTTTTTATCTCGGTCCGTGAGCGGCGCGGCGGGTGAGGTCTGGATGGAAGCGGTCGGTTCGGCCTGGACGACGGCGGCAAAGCTGAGGCAGGCGAGTGGCAGAAGGAGCCGGTTGATTTTCATAATGGGTCTCTCAAAAGGGCGGCACACGTGCCATAATGGCCGCATGAAGCGTGTGTACGTTTGCGCTGTGATCGTGTTTCTGACGTGCCTGCGGCCCGCGCTTTGCGAGGGCGTGTCACTCGGAGCGCTGGTGGCCGCCCGGCAGGCGTCCCCCGACTCGGCGGAGGCTGCGAAGGCGTTGGAAACTTCAGTCAGCGCCGGGCTTCCTCTCCGCCTTCAAACCGACTGGCTGACGACTCTGCCCGTGGACGCTTCCCCTTTGCCTTACGACCTCGGCACTCTGGTTGTTCCCAAATCTTACCTGCCAACACGCGCCGTAGAGCCGGTCCACGCGTGGAAGTTCGCTAAAGTCTGCTACGTCTATACGGGTGACGTCGGCTCTTCGCTCCGCCTACTCTGTGCCGTGCATTACCCGACGGCGAACACGGCCCTGCTGGCGACACGGATGGCCCAGCTGCTGGCCCTCGCGCACCAAACTCTGACGCAGAAAACGGGCCGGGAGGCCGCGAACGGGACTGACCCTTTTGACGTCTGGCTCTGCGCCAAGGGACAGGCCGGAGGCGAAGAATGGCGGAGTAATTTATACCTGTACGACGTCGAGACCCCGCGCTCTTCCATCGAGTGGGTCCGCGAGATCATCCACGAGTATTCACATCTCGCCCTGCCCGCCATCGGCGGCTACTCCGCCCCGGAATACTGGGCGAATGGGTATTTAGGGGAGCGGCTGATCGTCCGCTGGCTGATGCGTTTGCCCGACGGCCCGGCCCGCGTCGAAGCGACCTGGGGCGACTTCAGTGGCGCCCCAAACTTTGACCGACTCCTTCTCGCCCCCGCCCTAGCGCAGTACAGGAAGATCGGGCCTAGCT
>JAYTRQ010000196.1:0-6332 GCA_043746125.1 Armatimonadota bacterium
AGATCTGTGCGACCATGAACTCGGACTTGGCGCCGTGTGTCCCTTGCCGGCACGTGTCGGCCCACTCGCCTACCATCGAGAGGGGGCGGCCGGGCACGGGGTAGGGGTCCAGACCGAAGGCGTCCCCCGAGTGGTAGTAGCCGTCTATGGAGCCGGGCACGTTCACCACCTGGAGGCAGGGGTGGTCGGGGTCCAGCGCCCGGACCTCGTCGTAGGCGGCCCGGATGTCCGGCTCCCGCTCCAGGCCCGTCTCGTCGTTGACGTACCAGCCCAGCAGGGCGGCGTGCCCGCGCAGGGCCGTGACGGTCTCCGCCCGCAGCCGCGCCCCGCTCTTGCCCAGCGCCTTGGGGAACGAGTACAGTGCCTCGTCGAAGTCTTTGAGGTTGAACAGGACCTTCAGGCCGTGCGCCCCGGCCCGGTCCAGGAACGCCTTCGGGGCCTCACCCTCAGCCGCATGGTCCCCGGCCGGGCCGAAGGCGTAGCACAGGATCGTGTTGAAGCCGGCCCCGGCGATCCGGGCCAGGTTCGCGTCGGAGGTTTCGGAAGCTTCCAGGAGGTAGAGGGCCCGCGGGAAGAACTTCCGCCCCCGCACGACCCACGTGCCGCCCGGCGCGATAAAGACCGTGGGCATGACCGACACCACGGTGAACTTCTCTTCCAGGACGCCGATCGGCGTGTGGCCCGCCCCGAGCAGGGTGAACCGCCAGCGCGGGCTAGTGCCGGCCGTGCCGACGACTGACGCAGGGGGCGTCTGTGCGATGGCCACCTGTGTCGTCAGGGCCTCGCCGGACTGCCGGGCCGGAACGGGCGTCGTGCGAACGCCGACGACCCGGCCCGCCGCGTCCACGACCTCGCTCCGCAGAGAAAGCGGGCTGCCGACCGGCGCCCCGCCGCGACCGACGACGATGTCCGTGGCCCACGGCGCGGCATTGCGCCGCGCGATCATGCCCCGATAGTTGGGCGACCGCAAAAAAGATTGCAGCGGGGGCGCGTCGGCCTGCACTGAAACGTCGTCGAACCAGGCCGTGCCGGTCGTACCCTGCCGCAGATACAGGCCCACGGTCAGCCACCTGGCCCCCAGCGGGAGCGCGATCCGCCCGCCCAGGCGCGTCCAGCCGAAGTCGCCCCCTTGGCACGCCGGGTAGGTCCCGCCGAGCCATCCCCCGTGTGCGTCGGTGTATTCCAGGTAGATCCCCGCGCCGTTGCCGTCTCCCTGGGCCGGGGCCAGACCCAACCCTTTGACTTGGGCGCTGTAGGTGTAGGTGGCGCCCGGCGAGCAGACGATCCCCTGCGTCACCAGGCGATAGACCTTGGCGTCGCCGTTCGTGAGCCGCAGGCTCCTCACCCCTGAGACCTTCTGGTCGCCGTCCCACGCACCGTATCCGGCGGGGACAGACCAGGCGTCCGGCATCCCCGCCCCTGCCTCAAAGCCACCGTTCTTCACCAGCTCCTCCGACTGCGCGTGGGCGGGCAACTGTGATGAGAAGAGGGATAAGAGGGATAAGAGGGATAAGAAGGCGAGAACGCACGCGATGCGGCGGACGCCGAGTGAACGCAAAATCGTCATAGAGTTGCTCCTGCCGTCTACCGGCTTGATGCTATACTTGTGATTGTGGCACATGCGTCAAATACCGTCCCCTAAAGGAGACGGCTTGTCCCTAGTTCAATAGCGATTGCACAAGGCAGTCGCGTAACTGAGACGATACGCCTTTTGACTCTGGCACGTCGGAAGGTGAAGACCAACCGACAAGGTGTTTATCGCGGATATTTTCCGCCGCGTTCTTATCAGCATTCGCACGATGACCACACAAACGACACACAAATCTGGACTGGGACGGGCGGTTCCCTCGGTAGATATGCCCACAGACGGCACACCGCTGGCTTGTATGCCGAGGGTCAACCCCGACGACGCGACAGCCGAGGGCCCCGGCCTTGTAGCCCAGAAAGCCGCGCAACTGGGCGAACGACCAGTTGTGAAGCCGCCGCTTTGCTTCGCCACGCCGTGCTTTCACCCGTGCCCTAATGTTTGTGAGGTTTTCCACCACGACGGTCGTGCCTGCCGTGATGCCGTGCAGAATGCTTTTACTGAGAACGTGGTCGCAATCCCGTCGAAAACGCTGTTCGCGTCCCGCGAGGCGGCGCAAGTGCCGTTTGGCACTCTTGCTACCGTTGGCTTGCAGTTTCCGTTTGAGGCGGAAACGCCTTTTGCTGACTTCGCGCCAGCGTTTCTTGCCGTGAAGTCTGCCGTCGCTTGTGACAGCAGGACGGGTTACGCCCAGGTCAAGGCCGATGGCTTGCCCATTGTCCGCGAATGCAACACTGGGGCAGTGAATGACAATGTGCAGATGCCACTTGCCTTTGCGACACATCAGGTCTGCCGTCGCCACCTGACAGTCTTTGGCGTAAGCCCCGTAGTCAGGCAAGCGGAACGGCAGCACCATACGCCCTGCGACAGTAGACAGGTTGACGCTTTGCGCCTGCCAGTCCACGCGGAACGTGTGACGGTTGTAGCGTGGGGGGCAGTGTGTAGACGACGGACACTCGACCTTGCGGCCCGACTTCTGCAAAGCAAAAGCCGACTTCAAGGCTTCGGCGGCTTTGTGCAAACATTGGATATGCAGGTCGGAGACGAGTTCGGGCCAAGTCGCCTTGTTGTCATGGTAGCAAAAGCGTTGCAGGGTGTACGCGCCTCCTTCTCGCTGACGCCAGCCGAGAGCGCACACCGAGTTAAATGTCTCGGTGAACTGCATCGCCGTCCGCATCAGCGTTTCAGATTGTTCGGGTGTCGTTTTCAGAAGCACCCGGACCGTTCTGTCCATGCGGTTATTAGACCATACAGAAAGGCGTTTTTGCAATGTTTCAACGAAAACTGCAGCGCACGAATATCGTGACTTCGGAAAGTCACGGAGCAATTCCCCTGTCCCCTAAAGGGGGACAGCCCCCTTGTTCTGTCTTTGTGGGCAGGAGTCCCCTCGGCCCCCAATAATGGGGGAGTCCGACTCCCGTCAGGAAGGAGACGGCGGATGGATTGGAACGAGTTTCTGCACGAGGCGGTGGCCGAGAAGGACGCCGCCCTGGTCCGGGAGGCGCTGGCGCAGGGGGCGGACCCGAACCGGCCGGACGAGTCTGTCGGTTCGCTCGCCGGCTCGACCGCGCTCTACTGGGCCGTCTTCGGGGGCGACCTGGAGATCGTCCGCGCCTTGCTGAACGCGGGGGCGCGGGTCGCGGCGGAGGCGGACGCGGAAGACTCCTCGCTCCACGTGGCAGTGGAAGACATCAACCTGCCGATGGTCCATCTGCTGCTGGGCTACGACGGCGCGGTTGCCCTGGACTGGTTCGATTACGTGAGCCGGACGCCTCTAATGATCGCTGTGGAGGCCGAGAGTGTGCCCATCGCCCGGTGTCTTATTGAGGCCGGGGCAGACGTCAACGCGCATGACGAGCCGAGGATCGGTAACACGGCCCTGCACTTGGCGGCGGCGAACGGCACGCTGGAAATGGCCGAACTGCTCGTGTGGGCGGGGGCCAACCCGACAATCGGGGGCTGGATGTGGATCACACCTTTGGACACAGCCCGGGACCGTAAGCGCGGCGACGGGCCGCAGATCTACGAACTCTTGGAGCGGGCGGCCCGGCGTTAGCAAAAACGAGGTATGATAGGGGCATCACGGAAGAGAAGGGGGACAGGGACGTTAAGACAAGCGGCCACGCGAAAGAAGCGCACATGGGAACACATGATTGCGGACCTGAGCGTCAACCACGTCGAGCGTCAGGTACTGCTGTGTGGTCATACGGTGGAACGCGTCCGGCATGACCACGGGTATGACCTGTTCATGTTCACCTACGGATCGGATGGGCAGATCGAGAATGGGGACGTCCGCCTTCAAATCAAGGCCACGGATACCCTGAAGACGTCCAGCGATGCGGCAAACGTTCTCTTCCGGTTAGACAGGGCGGACCTTGCGCTCTGGCTGGACGAAATAATGCCGGTTATCCTGATCCTCTACGATGCCGCCGCCGAGTTTGCCTACTGGCTCCACGTGCAGGCCCACTTTGCGACTCAGCCTTTCGACCTCGCCACTGCCGGGGCGACTCTGACAGTCTCTTTCCCGAAGAGCCGCCTCTTTGACGTCGGTGCGGCAGCCGAGGTCGCCCGCCTCCACCGGGAGGTCTACCGCCGATTACAGTCCCGCCGGCTGCGGCCCGGGAGATGATGCGCCATGTCTAACCCCATCACGTTCGCGGCTCTGGAGAAAGTCCTGATCCAGTTGGGCTTCGCCCTGGACCCTGACCTGGAACACCGCATCTTCTGGCACGACGTCAAGGACGCGATGATCGCGCTGCCGGGCTACCGCCCGGAGCAGATCGTACAGGAGGGGCACCTGGTTGTCGTCCGCGTCACGATTGAGGGGCGGGGCGTTGCCACGCGGGAGACGTTGGAACGGCTGCTGGCCGCCGCGTCTGGCCCGACCCACCGCGCGAAGCCTCGGACGCGCGAGATCACGCACGTCATCTCGGATGATGTGAAGGCCTGAGGAGAGGCCAATCCCCCGCCAAATTATTGGTCTCTGGGCGTTCACGCTCAAATACTCTCAAATCACTCTCTACAAACCCACCCAAAGTGCCGAAGATGACAGCATGGCTGAATCTTTGGACCGCCTGAAATATGGCCGCATCGGGGACTACGTGCTGGTGAGGGTCATCGGACGAGGCACCCACTACACACTCTACCAGGCCGCTGACCCACAGCACGACCGCATGGTGGTCATCAAGGCCCTGCACGTCTCTGAGGCGACCACCCCGGCTGTGGGCACGGAAGGGGAGGGCGAGACGCCCACGCCGGGCCGTGAGACCGCCCGTGTTCTGGAAGCCCGCCTGACGCGGGAGGCGGACGCCCTGGCCCGGCTGGACCATCCCAACGTCGTTGCCTTGTATGGGACCGGTGAGCAGGACGGGCTTTCCTACCTCGTCACCGAATACGTCTACGGACATCCCCTGCGCCAGCGCCTCGACACCGGCCCGTTGCCCCTGTCTGAGGCCGTGGACGTCCTCACGCAGCTTGCCGAGGCCGTGGACGCCGCCCATGCCGAGGGCATCCTGCACCGGGACATCCGGCCCACGAACGTCCTGCTGCGCCGCGACGGCCGGGTCAAGCTGGCCGACTTCGGCCTGGCCCGCCAGCCCGACGACGCCACCGTCACCCTCATGGGCGCCCTCGTCGGGGAGCCGGCATATCTGGCCCCGGAATGTCTCCGGGGCACTCTGGCCAGCCCCGCCTCCGATCTGTGGGCCTTGGGCGTCCTGCTCTACGAGTCGCTGGCCGGCCACCCCCCGTTTGAGGGGGCGAACTTCCCCCTGGTCGCCCACCAGATCGTGATGGGAACGCCCACGCCTATGCCCGGCGCCTCTCCCACCCTTCAAGTCGTGCTGGACCGTGCCCTGGAGAAAGACCCGGCCAGGCGCTACCGCAGTGCGGGCGAACTGGCCGCCGCCTTCCGCAAGGCAGCGGGATCGCCCCCGGCGTCCGCGACCGCGTCCCTAGCGTCCACCTTCCTGCCAGCGAGTCCTTTGGTCCTATCCATGCCTGGCCTGGGGTCTTTGGGACCCGCGTCGGTCAACGTGAAGTCGGTCGCCGCGTTCACGGCGGGTGCCCTCGCCCTGACCGCGTGCATCCTGCTTGGGATCCACCTGTCCGACGCCGCCTCCGGCCCGACGCCCGCGCCTCCTCCGGCGCCGTCCCCGACGGCTGTCGTGCGCCCGGCTCCGTCCCAGCCCTCGGCCCCGGCCTTGGTCCCGGCATCCGCGCCGGTGAACCCTTTCGTCCCGTCCGTGCCTACGTCGTCCGCACCGTCCGTGCCTACGTCGTCCGCACCATCCGTGCCTACATCGTCCGCACCGTCCGTGCCTGCGTCGTCTGATCGGCTCCTAGGGATGCTGGGCAAGCCCGCGTCGGGGCACTCCACCCCGTAGGGGCGCTGCTTGCCGCGCCCCTACGGAGTCAGAATTGGACGGGGGAACTTCACCCTCTTTATCCTCCCTTCTCCTTTCTCCCTTTCCCCGAATACATAGCCTAAGATTCGCGGCCCACGTGCCATACTAGTAGGAGACGGCCCCCTCAGGCGGGGGTTGCAAAGCATAGATTGTAAGACAGCGCACGGCAAGAAAGCGCCTGACCTATGAGTGGACCGCAAGGCGGCGTGAAAGACACGCGACGGGACGAAAACGCACGGCGGGACGAAGACACCCAGCGAAAGTGGCTCCGCACCGGGATCGGACTGACGCTGCTCATCAACGGCCTGTTGGCGGCCTGGGTCCTGGCAAGGCCCGCCCTC
>JAYTRQ010000197.1:0-6323 GCA_043746125.1 Armatimonadota bacterium
GGTGTCCACGCTCTGCCCATCCCGCAGGGCACAGACGCTCGCGCCACTGCCCAGGTGGCAGGTAATGAGGCATGTCCCTTCCGGCCTGTGCCCTAAGCATTCGAGCAGACGCCCCGACACGTACTGGTGCGAGATACCGTGGAAGCCGTACCGGCGCAGGTGCAGACGGTCGGCCAGTTCCGTCGGCAGGGCATAGCGCCAGGCCACTTCGGGCAGGGTGCGGTGAAAGGCCGTGTCAAAAACGGCCACGGACGGTGCGTCCGGCAGGAGCCGCTGCGCTTCTTCGATCAAGGCTACCTCGCCTGGATTATGCAGCGGGTCAAGGTCGCGCAGGCCGCGCAGTCGTTCCAGGACGTCAGGCGTCACGCGGGTCGGTTGCGAGAAGTCCGGCCCACCGTGGACCAGGCGATGTCCCACGGCGTCTATCCCGAGCGGCCGGCACTGCGCGATGGCCGTTTGGGCAGCGGGAAGCAGCGAATCGGCGTCCGCCCGCTCCACATTGCCTCCATCCAGGACTTCTTCAGCACCATCAGACACTCGGAATAGGCGGAACTTGAGGCTGGAACTGCCTGCGTTCAGGGCGAGAACGTTCATAAGGTGGCTTTCAGCAGGTCAGACGAGCGGTTGAAAACCGCTCGCTAGGTGAGGCACCCTTCGGGCGGAAGACGCGCCGAGGGAAACGCCGCAGGATCTTCCCCTCCGTCCGAAGGACGTCGCCCCTCGCGAGCGGTTTTCAACCGCTCGTCCTGCTCCATCACTTCACCACAAAGGACTCTCACACACCATGCAATATGGCCATCTTCCGGGTATCAGCAAGCCCCTCTCCCGCATCATACAAGGCACGGCCAATGCCGCTTTCAACCCGGACAAGCCCGACGAGGCGTTCGCCCTGCTTGACACCGCCTTGGAGTTTGGCATCAACGCCTTCGACACCGCCCACTGCTACGGCGCGGGCAACGAGTCCACCCTGGGCCGCTGGGTGCGCGAGCGCGGCGTCGCGGACCGCGTCGTCATCCTTGCCAAAGGCGCACACCCCTACAACGGGCGCAACCGCGTCACGCCCGAAGACATTGACTCGGACCTGCGTGAGTCAATGGAGCGGCAAGGGGCGGACCACTTCGACCTCTACGTGCTGCACCGTGACGACCCCTCCGTCCCCGTCGGCCCGATCATAGAGGCCCTAAACGCCCATCAGAAGGCGGGCCGCATCGGAGCGTTCGGCGGGTCCAACTGGACCCACAACCGCATCCGCGAAGCCAACGAGTACGCCCTGGCGCACGGCCTGACCCCGTTCGCCGTGTCCAGTCCGAACTTCAGCCTGGCTGAGCAGTATGACGAGCCATGGGCCGACTGCGTCTCCATCAGCGGGCCGGGCGGCGAGGCCGCGCGGGCGTGGTACGCCCAGAGTGACGTCGCCCTGTGCCCCTGGTCCAGCGTGGCCGGCGGCTTTTTCAGTGGTCTGTTCAGCCGAGACAACGTGGACAGCTTCGCCAAAGACAACTACTGGGCGGAGCTGACGATCCGCTGCTACTCCGGCGAGACCAACTTCCAGCGCCTGGACCGGGCGCAGGAGTTGGGCCGGGCGAAAGGCCTGAGCGCCGTCCAGATCGCCCTGGCCTTCGTCACCAGCCAGCCGATGAGCGTCTTCCCCCTGGTTTCCAGCACCACGCGCGAACAGTTCACCGAAAACGTCGCCGCGCTGGACGTGAAATTGACCCCGGTCGAAATGGCATATCTCGACCTCAAGGCCGACAGCTTGGCTTGAGGAAGTGGGACCGGTTTCCCAGGAAGGGACACATGACTAAGGAGAGACACATGACCGAGCCTCTGAGAGAAAAATCCCTTGCCCTGCTTCGGCAGTCACTTGCTGATCCAGGGGCAGATTTCCGTTCTGGTCAGTATGAGGCGATAGAAACGCTTGTACAGACGCGGGAACGCCTTCTGGTCGTCCAGCGCACTGGTTGGGGAAAGAGCAGCGTCTACTTCCTGACCACGCGCCTACTCCGGGAGCGCGGGGCAGGGCCAGCGCTGTTGATCTCGCCCCTTCTGGCGCTGATGCGTAACCAGATTGTCGCCGCCGAACGCATAGGTGTTCGTGCGGCCACTCTCAATTCCTCCAACCAGGCCGACTGGGGGGGTGTTAAGCATCAACTTCTTACAGATCAGGTTGACGTTCTTCTCGTTTCCCCGGAGAAGCTCGCCAATGACGATTTCCGCCAGTCGATTCTGCTCCCATTGGCGGCGCGTATCGGTTTCTTTATCGTGGATGAGGCGCATTGCATCTCCGACTGGGGGCACGACTTCCGGCCTGATTATCAGCGGATTACCCGCATACTCCAAGCGTTGCCTGCTAACATCCCCGTATTAGCGACGACGGCCACAGCAAATGACCGTGTCGTCGCGGACGTCATGGGACAACTCGGGCCGAAACTGCGAGTGCTGCGCGGCCCTCTCGTGCGAGAGAGCCTTCAACTGCAAAACATTGCACTGCCTCATCAGGCATCACGCCTGGCCTGGCTGGCGGAACAGCTCCCTCAACTCAAGGGTAGCGGTATTGTCTACACGCTGACCGTGCGCGATGCTGAACTGGTGGCGCGTTGGCTAAAGTCGCAGGGCATAGAGGCCTGTGCCTACCACTCTGACCTTGAGTCTGAGGCGCGTGAGGACCTGGAGCGGCGCCTGCTGGAGAATGACGTCAAGGCTCTTGTGGCGACCACCTCCCTCGGTATGGGGTTCGACAAGCCCGATCTGAGCTTCGTTATCCACTACCAGCGTCCGGGTTCCGTGGTCCACTACTATCAGCAGGTAGGGCGTGCGGGGCGGGCGATCCCGCAGGCGTACGGCGTCCTCTTCAGTGGCAAGGAGGATGCCCGTATCCTGGACTACTTCTTGCGGACCGCCTTTCCGCCGGAAGCCCACGTCGGCGAGGTCCTGGCCGCGTTGCGGCAGGCCGACGACGGCTTGTCCTCAAATTCGCTAGAACGTCAGATCAACCTCAGCCGTGGGCAGATAGATAAGACCCTGAAGAGCCTGGAAGTGCATTCCCCGGCCCCCGTCGTCAAGCGCGATGGCCTGTGGTACGCGACGCCGGTCGCTTATGTGCCCGATGAGGAGAAGATCGCGCGGATCATGCAGATCCGGCGCGATGAGCAGGAGCGGATGCGGGAGTACGCACAGAGTCGGTCTTGCTTAATGCAGTTCCTGGCCCATGAACTCGACGATCCCGATCCGCCCTTGTGCGGGCGGTGCGCCGTCTGTCAGGGGCGGCTTCTGTTGCCGGACACTGTCGGCACCGCGCTTGTGGAAAAAGCGAACCATTTCTTGCGCCGCAGCGACCAGCCCATCTTCCCACGGAAGAAGTGGGCGGACAGCAAAAACATACCCGCCACACAGCAGGCTCAGGAAGGAAGGGCGCTCTGCCTCTGGGGGGATGATGGCTGGGGCGAACTGGTGAGACGCGGTAAACAAGAAGAGGAGCACTTCGATGACGCGCTCGTGGTAGCCATTGCCGAAATGATCCATGAGCGATGGAAGCCAACTCCGGCCCCCGCTTGGCTGACCTGTATCCCTTCACTCAATCGCCCGGATCTTGTCCCGGATTTTGCCCGTCGGGTTTCCGCAGTGCTAGGCCTGCCGTTCGTACCTTGCATTCGCAAGGTGCGCCAGACGAGGCCGCAGAAGCAGATGCAGAACAGTTCCCAGCAGCTTAGCAACGTTCAAGGCGCGTTCGCGCTCGGCCCGGAAAAACTTCCGGCGGGCGCGGTTCTGCTGCTGGACGATATGGTAGACTCTAGGTGGACACTGTCGGTGGTAACAGCACTTCTGTTGCAGGCCGGAGTCGGGCCGGTTTTTCCGGTCACCCTCTCTGTGACGACCAAAAACGAGGATGGATGAACAGATGTACGGACACGTTCTGAACCTAGATACGCAGGTTATATTATTGCTCTGCGGGCGGTTCGGCAAGACGGAGAGGGACGCCGCACCGCTCACCCATAGTGAATATAATCGCCTGATTAAGTGGCTGCGCGGGCAGAAGTTGTCCCCCTCTACGCTCGTCCAACCGGAAGGCCGGGAGGCGCTTTCGGCTGGTGATTTACCGATAGAACCGGCTAGAATGCAAAGCCTGCTGGAACGCGGTGGAGCGCTTGCACTCGTAGTCGAGGGGTGGGATGGCCAGGGTATTTGGGTTTTGAGCCGCTATGACAGTGAGGATTACCCGCAGCGGCTCGCGGACTTGGGAGGCCAAGCCCCCGCGCTCCTTTACGGAGTTGGTAACAAGACGCTCCTCTCCTATGGGGGGATCGCCGTCGTTGGGTCACGTGACGCCGATGAAGAGGCGCTGGAATATACGCAGGCGCTGGCCCGCGCCTGTGCCCGACAAGGTATTCAAGTGGTGTCGGGAGGCGCCCGTGGAATTGACAGCGCGGCCATGCTGACAGCCATAGAGGAGGGAGGAACGGCACTCGGCGTCCTACCAGATAGTCTTGGCAAAGCTTCACTCGCCGGAAAATACCGCGAGGCGCTAATGGAGAAAAATCTCGTTCTTATTTCCCCCCATGACCCAGGTAGCGGGTTCAACGTAGGCAACGCAATGGGCCGAAACAAATACGTTTACGCGCTGGCAGATCGCGGCTTGGTCGTCAGCACGTCCGCCGGAAAGGGGGGGACTTGGGAGGGCGCAATCGAGGCTCTCAAGAAAGAGTTCATCTATGTGCGGATGGCTGGGAACGCCCCTGAAGGGAATCGTCAACTGCTAGAAATGGGCGCTCTTGCTTTCCCTGAGCAGTCGTGGGAAGACCTTGCTCAGATCATACTTGGCGGTGAGGTTAATCTGCCCGTTCGCGAAGTGGCTCAGGGAAACATGGACTTTGAGGCGGAGCCTGCTCAAGAAACGCCTCCACTCCAAGCGGCAAAGGAGGCTCCAGTCGAATCTGTAGAAGCGTTCCAGAAGGCCGAGGATGATACAATAGATCTCAGCCCCACGAAAACGGCTTTCGATGCCGTACTTCCTCTGCTACTGGAATGCTTGAAGCAGCCGCGCGATCTAAAGTTCCTCGCCGACACGCTTGACGTTCGGAACGATCAGATAAAAGACTGGATCAACCGTGCTATGGAACGGGGACAGGTCGCGAAACAGGGCAAGCCAATTCGCTATGTGGCTAAACACGAAGAACCGAAGCTGTTCACTCTGGAGAACGCCTCCTGAACGAGTGAAAAGCCAAAAGCCCGCCGGACTCTTTCAAGTCCGGCGGGCTTTTTTGTCAAGCCTCTATCGGAACGCAGGCGCGATGAACAGAGCCATCAGCACGAAATGGCAGGCGCTGCCGGCCAGCACGAAGATATGCCACAGGTCGTGGGCGTTGAACTTCCCCGGCCACAGGTGCGGCTTGTCCGTTGCAAACACGATGGTGCCGATGGAGTAGGCCGCACCGCCGCCGAACAGCCAGGCGACGCCCGCAGGCGGCAGCACGGAGTGAACGGCCGGCAAGGCGAGGCAGACCAGCCAGCCCATCGCCACGTAGATGGCGATCCGCGCCCAGTCCGGGAAGCCGCGCCAGGCGAGGGTGCACAGGATGCCAATAAACGCCAGGCCGTACTCAATGCCAAACAGCGTCCACCCCCAGGCCCCCGCGTGGCGCAGGGAGACCAGGCAGACTGGCGTGTATGTGCCGGCAATCAGCAGGAAGATGGCGACGTGGTCGAAGCGCATCAGCTTGACAATCTGCTGCGGCCGGACCCAGAGCGAGTGGTACAGGGTGCTGGCCGTGTACAGCACGATCAGCGAGACGCCGTAAATGGCGAACGCGACCGTGTGCCAGACGTCCCCGTGCGCGAGGACGAGCAGCACGACCAGGGCGACGACCGAGAGCAAGATCCCAAGCCCGTGCGACAGGCCGCAGAACGGCTCCCTCATAAAAAAGCGCCGGGGCGCTTTCGGCGTTGTTTCGTTCATAATCCCAGGATACCCCAAGCGGGCTGCTTCCACGCCCCTTCGGCAGGAATTGGCGGGTGGCTTCGGGAACTTGACTCCAATGGCAGATGAAACCGAACAGAGAAAAGCGCCGCCATTTCTAGCAGCGCTTCCTCCCACCGGCTCGTGTTGTGTACCTCTCCCAAGGCAAATACATATGCTACGCACGCGTCCATACGATCCTTGCGTTTACGAGGAGGCGACTATTCGGAAGGCGTGTCAATTCCGCCCCCATGGGACTATGATTTGAGGCTGCTGCATCTGTGAACGAGTTAATTCCCATCCATGTCTTTGCCGAAGACTACTCCGCCCTAGAGTCGTGGCGGCTGACCCATTGGTGCAAGACACGGGG
>JAYTRQ010000198.1:0-6323 GCA_043746125.1 Armatimonadota bacterium
GTGCAGATGGTCAGCCACACGATTACAACAGGAGCGCTGTTCATCATCCTGGGGGCGCTCTACGCCCGGCGGCAATCGTACCAGATCAGCGCCTTCGGCGGCCTGATGGGCGTCATGCCCATGTTCACAGTTGTCTTCCTGATTGCCACGCTGTCGTCCGTAGCCTTGCCGCTGACGAGCGGGTTCGCGGGCGAGATCCTGCTGCTGCTCGGCTCATTCCAGACGCACCCGTGGGCGGCGGCGTTCGCCACCACGTCGGCGATCTGGTCGGTCGTCTACATGCTCTGGATGTTCCAGCGTGTGATGCACGGCAAGCTGGACCAGGAAGAGAACCGCCGCCTCCCGGACCTGACTTCGGGCGAGAAGTGGGCCTTAGTGCCGCTTGTCTTGCTCATCTTCGGTTTGGGCGTCTATCCGACGAATATACTGAGCCGGATCAACCCGTCTGTCAACAGCGTTATGGCCCAAACCAGCCCGAGCTACTTCAACCCTTTCAAAGTACCGCTGACGACGCCCGCAAACGCTACCGCTCATGCGACTCCAAATATCGGCGCGGTCGCTGCCATGCCTAAAGGCTCCCAATAAATGTCCCCTGTACCCCCCATGCACTTGACTGACCTGCTGACGGTCGCGCCGCTCCTCATCGTCGTCTTGACCGGTATGCTGGTCCTGATGGTGGACCTGGCCCTGCCGCGAGACCGTAAAAGCTGGTGCGTCGGCGTCTCGCTCGCCGGGATAGCCGCCGCCGGCATCGCTTGCTGCCTCCTCTGGAACCTTAATTACCAGGGCTTTGCCAGGACCGTCACCGCCGACGACTTTGCTCTGATGTTCCAGTTCATCTTGGTGGTTGTCGCCGGGCTTGCCGTCATGCTGTCTGAGCGGTATATCCAGCAGAAGGGGATCAACTACGGCGAGTATTATGCATTGATGCTGTTCTCGACGGCCGGGGCTATGCTCATGGCGACGAGCCGGGAACTGATCACCATCTTCATCGGCCTGGAGGTACTTTCCATCGCCCTCTACGTCCTGTCGGGCTTTGCCAGGACGGAGGCGCGGTCGGAAGAGTCCGCCATGAAGTATTTCCTACTGGGCGCCTTCTCGTCCGGCTTCTTCCTCTACGGCATCGCCCTTGTCTACGGCGGCACCGGAACAACCCGGCTGGATATGCTCCCGAACATGGGCAACGCCGTTCTGATGGCCCCGTACACGATCGCCGGCTTCGGACTGCTCATCGTCGGCCTGTGCTTTAAGGCCGCCATCGTGCCGTTCCACTCCTGGACGCCGGATGTCTACGAAGGCGCTCCGACGTCCGTCACGGCATTCATGTCGGCGGGCGCGAAGTGCGGTGCGTTCGCCGCCTTGATCCGCGTCGCCATCGTCTTGCTGCCGCTGTCCGCCGTCTTCCAGGACATCTTCTGGGTGCTGGCCCTGCTGACAATGGTGGTGGGTAACGTCGTCGCCATCGTCCAGACCAACATCAAGCGGATGCTGGCCTACTCCAGTATCGCCCATGCGGGCTACATCCTGGTAGGCCTTCTGGCGGGCAGTTCCGGCTACGCCCACGCCCATCCCGAACTCGGCATTCCCAGCAAGGCCTATGCCGGCATCCTGTTCTACATGATGGCCTATACGTTTATGAACCTCGGCGCCTTCGGCGTCCTGATCCTCATGGCGCGGCGCGGCCAGGAACTGAACACCATTGAGGATCTGCAAGGCCTGGGCACCGCCCAACCTCTTGCCGCCGCCCTGATGGCTCTGTTCATGTTCTCGCTCGCAGGAGTTCCCCCCGCCGCTGGCTTCTTCGGCAAGTACTTCGTCTTCATCGCCGCCGTCCAGGCTCACTTGTACAGCCTGGCCGTGATCGGCCTGGTCGTCAGCGTCATCGGCGCGGCTTACTACCTACGGATCATCTATACGATGTGGTTCCAGCCCGCCAAGCGCACCTTCCCCGTCCATATCTGGCGCTACTCGCCGGGAGCAGACGTCGCCTTGGCCGTCGCTGCCTTCTTCACGCTGCTGTTCGGCATCCTGCCGAACCTGCTATACCATACGGCCACCTCCGGCGGCAACTCGCTTCAAGGATCGGTCAGCACCATCGGCATTGCGGCGACTCCGGTTACGCCCACACCTACTGCGCCGGTTGAGCGGGCGAGTGTTCGGTAACGAGATGAGCCGCGTTGTCCCGGCACTGGAAGTGCCGGGACTTTCTCACGTCGGCGACTTGTGCAGATGCACCATCTTCCAGACGCCGTCCATCTCCACAAACACCCTCGTCTCGTTCATGGTCGCGAACTGTGCCGGCCCTCCTGCCTCCCCAAACGTCGTCTTCAGCAGTGTATAGTTGACAATCGCCGTTTCCCCATACACCTGCACGCGCGGCGTCAAGATGTCTAATCGTCCCGGCGCCCCGTTCCCGCCGGCCTCAATGAGCTTTAGATGGAATTCGGCCCCGTCAATCCTCTGGGGTGCGATATACCACTCATAGGACGACATGTCTTCGGCACAGTGCGCCCGATGTACGGCTGGGTCCGCCGTGTACATGGCGTCCAGCATCCGGCGCGTCAGCGCCAGCACTTCCTCTTCTGCGTTTTCCATAGATGGTCTCCCTTGCTCTTTCCTTGTACCCCGTGCTATACTGAGTCAACAAATGAGGAGGCACGCGATGTCCGGGCAGTATGTATCCATGAATGGGGTCTTGACCCCCAAAGACGAGGCGAAGATTCCCTTCTATGACCACGGCTTACTCTACGGGGACGGTCTGTTTGAAGGCATCCGCGTCTATAACGGCCGTGTCTTCAAGCTGGACGAACACGTCGCCCGCCTCTACTATTCCGCCAAAGCCTTGAACATCGTCATCCCGGCCCCAGCCCCGGCCACCCGCGAGACTATCCTGGAGACCGTCCGCGCCAACGGTCACCGAGATGGCTACATCCGCGTCACCGTCACGCGCGGGACCGGCCTGGGTCTGGACCCGAAGTACATTCAGGGCGATGCCAACGTCTACATTTCGTGTGAGCAGCTTGCGCTTTATCCCCCGGAGATGTATGAGAATGGCCTGATCGTCGCCACTGTCTCCACCCGCCTGCCCTCGCCCGATGTCATTGACCCGCGCGTCAAGTGTACGGGCAAGTACATCAACAATATTATGGCGAAGGCCGAGGCCAACCGCTACGGCGCGGGCGAGGGCCTGATGCTTACCCGTGAGGGCTACGTCGGCGAGGCGACGGGTGACAACATTTTCGTCGTCCGTGACGGCGTTCTGATGACGCCCCCCCCGTCGCTCGGCATCCTGCAAGGCATCACCCGTGATACGGTCATCATGCTCGCCAAAGAAGCTGGCTACACCGTGACGGAGCCGCTGATGACGCAGTACGACGTCTACAACGCCGACGAGGTATTCCTGACCGGCACGGCCGCCGAGGTCATCCCCGCCGTCCACTTCGATGGCCGCGCCATTGGCGACGGTAAGCCCGGCCCCATCACCCGCCAACTCATCGCTGCCTTCCGAGAGCATACGCAGACGACGGGGGTTGCTGCGTTTTAGGCCTCTCGCGTTATCGGTGGTAGCGTAGCAGGAATGGGACATAGATTCGCTGGAATGCTGACAAATAACTGACTGATGTTACGCAGGGCCTCGGCCCGGCATTGAAATGCTCGTCTAGGAAACGGCTCCGCTGCCAACCGTCTAAGGGACGGCTTGCGAACGACGGTCTTCTCGCTCTTCCGTCCCTTAGACGGTCGGCGAAGCCTCCAAGACGAGTACTTTAGTGCCCGGCCGAGGCTCGCGCGTAGCATCAGTAACTGAGCCGAATCATAGTGGAATCGCTTTTAAAGGAGACAATAACGCCTCAACATCGCTGGTCAGTTGATGATGACCTTATCGTTGATCATGCCTTCCGTTTCGGAACACGCGATCTAGACGGTGGAAAACATGAAACCTGAAGATCGCCAATTACAAAGCAATCGCGGGATTAGGCGGGTTGGAAAATGATACTCGCTAATCTGTGCAGGTCTATGAAAAGTACAGCAAACTACCTGATGGTGAAGCCCGTTTGGCTGGTTTTGAAGCAATCGGGCGCGCCTTCACTGCAGACACTAACTGTGAAGAGTGACTAGCCTGGTTTCATCAACTTCTGCGAGCAAAAAGGCACAGTTGTGGCCTCTGTCTTTCCTTCAGAACTTCCGAGCCATAATCGGGTAAAATGGTGTCATCACTTATGAACCCTCAGACGCCAACCGAACGCAAACTCTGCCTATTCCAGTGGGTCTTTGTCCTGCTGATGGGCCTGCTCGGCGCGGCTCTCGGCGCGATGATCGCCCCCGACAGCGCGCCGCCCCTGGAGCGGCTGCCGGGCCTTGCGGCTGGCCTGATGATTGGCCTGACGGTCTCGGGCGTCGGCATGGGATTTTATATGCGCTGGAAGCGCTCCCGCGCACGGAACTAAAGCAATGGACGCGACGGCCAGCCCGTGGAGTGACGAAGAGGAAGTCTGCCCCAGCTGTGGGCTGACCCGGCGCGACCTGTACCAGCACGGCCAGATGGGCTGCGCCCGGTGCTACGAGACATTCGGCAAGGAAGTGCGGCGTGCGCTGAAGGAGATCCACGGTGAGACCCGCCACCTCGGCAAGAACTCCGTCTAAGACCCGGCCCCGGCCAGACCCGGCCCTCCCTGCCTGGGCGGGCGAGACGGGCTGGAATGCCGATGTCGTGCTGTCCACCCGCGCCCGGCTGGCCCGGAACCTGGCCGGATTCGCGTTTCCCAACCGGGCCTCCGAAGGAGACCTGAAGGCAGCGGCCAAACAGGTATTGGCCGTCGCCAAGCGCCGGGATAAGGGCCAGGTCAGCCTGCGGGCCGTGGATGTCGGGAAACTGGGCGAGGGCGACAAGGCCACGCTCATTGACAGTCACCTTATCAGCGTGCCGCTGGCCCAATCCGGTCCGCACCGGTGGGCCTTGGTGGACGACCGGCACACCATCAGCGTGATGGTCAATGAGGAGGACCATCTGCGCTTGCAGGCGATCCTGCCCGGCCTGCAGCTTGACTCGGCCTGGCAGATCGCGGACCAGATGGACGATCAGTTCCGGGCGCACCTAGACTATGCGTTTGACCCGCATTATGGGTACCTAACGTCGTCCCTGTCCAACTGCGGGACCGGCCTGCGGCTGTCCGTCATGGCCCACCTACCCGGTCTGGCCCTGTCGGGGAAGCTGGACAGCGCCCTGAGCGCGGCCCGGACACTAGGGTCAGCCGTGCGCGGGCCATACGGCGAGCATAGCGATGCGGCCGGGGACGTCTACCAGATCTCTAATGCCGTTTCGACGGGGCAAAAAGAGCGGCAGTTACTCACCCGCCTGGCGGCGACGGCTACACTGATCGTTACCGATGAGGAAGCCGCGAGGGAACTGCTCTGGCGCGATCAGCGTTCTCTAGTGGAAGCAAAAGTCGGTGAGGCGCAGGCGCGATTGAAAAACGCTGAGCGGCTGTCCACGCCCGACTCGATGGCGATTTTGTCTATACTCCGACTGGGGGCGCAGGTAGGAATGCCGACCGGCGTCACCAATCGTGTCTTTAATGAACTGCTCGCCTCGCTCCGCATGGGCGCACAGTTCGTCTCCGGGGAGAAGGCACAGTTCACGTTTTACGAGGAGACGCGGCGACCCGCACTGATCCGCAACAAGATACGGGAACACACGCGGGAGAGCCTAGAATTCGGCTTTTAACAACAGTCGTTAGAACCTCTTCGGCCCCGGAGGGGCTTTCACTCAAGAATAGACCGGCACTTTTAGTGCCGGGCGTTGGTTACGAAGTAGACGGGGAGAAGCAATACCATGTGGCAACGATTTACCGAGCGCGCCCGCAAGGTCGTGTTTTACGCGCAGGAAGAAGCCGGGCGCTTGGGCGAGAACTACGTTTCCACGGAGCACCTCCTACTGGGGCTGGTCCGCGAGAACGACAGCGTGGCCGCCCGTATTTTAGACCGCATCGGCGTCAGCCTGGGCCGCATCCGGTCTGAGATCGAGCGGCAGGTCGCGCGGGGTGACGGCCGGCTGGGTCAGGACATGCAGCTCACGCCTCGCGCCAAGCGGGTGATTGACCTCGCTTATGACGAGGCGCGGCAGCTTAACAACAACTACATTGGTACGGAGCATCTGCTGCTGGGCCTGATCCGCGAGGGTGAGGGTCTGGCCGGGCGCGTCCTGTCCAAGCTGGGCGTGGACTTGGACCGGACCCGGCGCGAGGTCATGCACTTGCAGGAGGGCGGCCCTGAAGACGCCAAGAACCCTGGCAGCCGCCAGGCGACCAAGACCCGCACTCCGACCC
>JAYTRQ010000199.1:0-1963 GCA_043746125.1 Armatimonadota bacterium
TACCGTCGTGCTAGGCCGGGCGGCCGGGGCAAAGTTTGTGATCAACTCGGACACCCATTCACCGGGCGACCTGCATACGGAAGCGTTCGCCCGCACCGTCGCCCTTGGCGCGGGGCTGACGCCTGAAGAGGCGGACACGGCTCTCATTGGCAATCCGCAGCTTCTGCTGGCGCGTGTGGGTGTGGAAGTGCGGAGAGTGTAAGGTCATGGCGGAGGCTCTACTACAAGTAGATAATCTGGAGACCGTCTTCGGGCGCGAAGGGCGCGGGGCGGTGGCCCGCGCGGTGCGCGGCGTCTCGTTCTCCGTGAAGAAGGGCGAAACTCTGGGGATCGTCGGCGAGAGCGGGTCGGGAAAGAGTGTCTCGGCGCTGTCCGTGCTGCGCTTGATCTCCGCGCCGGGACGGATCGCGGGCGGGTCGGTCAGGCTCGACGGCGTGGACCTGCTGACACTCACGGAGCGGGAGATGCGGGAGGTGCGCGGCGGGCGGATCGCAATGGTTTTCCAGGACCCGATGACGGCGTTGAACCCGACGCTGACCGTAGGGGAGCAGGTCGCCGAGACGATTCTGGCCCACCAGAAAGTTTCCAAGGCCGATGCCTGGGCGCAGGCACTCGACTGGCTGACCCGGGTGCGCATCTCGCTGCCGGAGCGTCGCCTTCGCCAGTACCCGCATGAGCTATCTGGGGGAATGCGTCAGCGGGTGATGCTCGCCATTGCCTTCTCCTGTCGCCCGGAAGTCCTGCTGGCAGATGAGCCGACAACGGCGTTGGATGTCACCGTGCAGGCCCAGATCTTAGACCTCATGGACGACCTGAAGGCAGAGCTGGGCACGGCGATTGTACTGATCACACATGATCTGGGAGTGGTTCGTCAGCGTTGCGACGCGGTGGCGGTCATGTATGCCGGGGAGATTGTAGAGTTTGCATCGGCCCCGGACCTGTTCGCATCCCCTAAGCACCCCTACACCCAGAGCCTGCTCGCGTCGCTGCCGGACTGGCGTCGGCCCCGCACCGACAAGCCGCTGCCGTCGCTCCCCGGTCAGCCGCCGAGCCTGACCGCTATTCCCCCCGGCTGCCCCTTTGCCCCGCGCTGCCCGAAAGCGTTCGATGCCTGCTCGTCTGTGGTGCCTGCCAATACGCAGCTGGATGGCCGCAAAGTCCGCTGCCTACTGTACGAAGAGCGGGCTTGACGCTTTCTCCGATTTGCGCTAAACTAAAACTATGATCAGTATCCAGACAAAAACACCTGTCGGTGCGGACGGAACGCCGTCAATTCAGATCCCGACCACGCTTCGCGAGATGATGTGGTAGTAATGGTCGTCGTACAACCCGTACCGTCTCGCGAACCCTCTTCAGTGAATCTCACGACAACTCCAGGGGAACTCGGCTGGCCGTCGGTTTTTTTTGAGAACACTTATGGCTCTCTTAAAGACGATCCCATAGAACGAGGACCACAGGGGAAAAACGGAGGGTGACCCGGCATTTTGCATCAAGCTTTTTCTCAGCCCCGGAGGGGCTTTCTCCGAATAGCCCGGCCTTTTAAGGCCGGGGCATATGGCTCGAAAGCATATGCTTGTAACCCGGATTGGAAATCTGGGTCGTTGATAGAGCGATTGTCTACTGCGTAGACAGAAGAGTGGCTGCCGCGACTGACTTCTTGAGATAAACCGGCATTTTAAAGCTGGTCTGGGTAATGACTGAATCTCTCTTGACGATTTACTTTCAGTTAAGGAAAAAACCATGAGTATTGATGCAAACGATCATGATGTCTGGGTGGACGCCGTTTCCCACGAAGCGGTGGACCCGGCGCATTCACGCGACCGCAGCTTTTATAATGGGAAGATGTATCACTTCACGGACGGAGTAAACAAAGGGATGTTCGATTCGGACCCGCAGCTCTGGGTCTCGACGGCGCATGCGTCGGAAACATCCTCGAGTCTGATATCGGGAGAAGGCAATTAGA